>JAIECN010000080.1 GCA_029068505.1 Alistipes sp. | reverse complement strand
CCCCTCAAAGTAGCGTGTCTACCAATTTCACCACCTGGGCGACACATACCGAAACTTGCGATTCGGGAGCACAAATATAGGGCTTAATTTTGAAACCGCCAAATTTTTCGCTCGGGAAGACGGAAATTTATCTGCATCCGTCATCGGCCCGGTCGATGATCCGGTACAAAACGTCCGGCACCCCGCAGTCGGCCCGCTACCCAGAAATGAGGGAAACGAGAGGAAACGAAGAAAGCCGGCGATGGAGATAGAAAGGCACCGATACTACCACAAAAAGACGAGCAGTAAACGACAAAAAACAACAAACAGGAAGGCAAAAAGATAAACTAAAAGCCGAGAGAGACAACGAAAACAGAAAGGCCAAGAAGAAGAAGAAGAAGAAGAAGAAGAAGAAGAAGAAGTAGTAGTAGTAGTAGTAGTGTAACGAAAAGCAGGAAAGCATCAGAAAAGCCCGCAAGAAGACGCAACAAAAAACAACGAACAGCCCCCCTCCAGGAAGACAAGCAGAAAACAACATAATAGCAGCGTTAACGAAATAGTGCAGCCCTGCGAATTGCAGGGCTGCACTATTTCGTTCTGTCTCTCCTTATCGGATCGTCATTTCATCGAGCAGATACCCCGCTCCGCCTATGCGGTCGATGACCATCAGCACGTAGCGGATGTCCACCGCGATGTTGCGGCAGATCGTCGGGTCGAATTCGATGTCGCTCATCGTCGAGCGCCACGTGCGGTCGAAGTTGATGCCTATGAGTTCGCCGCGTCCGTTGAGGATCGGCGAGCCGGAGTTGCCGCCCGTCGTATGGTTGGTCGCCAGGAAGCACACCGGCACCGTACGGCGACCGTCGATCTCCACGCCCCAGCGTCCGTATGCTTTCGACGCATGGAGGTCGCGCAGCGCCTGCGGAATGTCGTAGTCGTAGATCGCCGGATTGTCCTTGGCAATGATTCCGTCGAGGGTGGTCAACGGTTTATGGTATTCGCCGTCAGCATATTCGTAGCCCGCCACCGAGCCGTAGGCCACACGCAGTGTCAGGTTGGCATCGGGAAACATGGCACCTTCGCGTTTTTCGGCCGCAGCCCAGCGGCGCAAACCCGCAACATAGCGGGCATAGAGTTCGTTCATCCACGCGCTGTTGAAGTTGCGCAGCGACCGAGTGCCCAAGGCGTCGACGATTTCGGTATTGAGTCCTTTGATGGCTTCTTTCAGCGCCACGATTTCAGCATTGCCCGGGTCATCGACCGCCAGAGCGAAGATATGGTCGGCATAGTCCGCTGGGGAACCGTATTGTTCGACGCCGGCCTGGAATTCGGCAAGCGGATTCAACATCGTGCAGCGTTCGGCGTACTCCTTGAATGCCTGGCGCCAGAGGGCGCGTTCGGTCGCTTCGCGTTTGGCGAAAATCGGGTCGGCCTTTTCCTCCGCCGTGTAGGCATAGGGCAACGTAAGCAGCGTTTCGGCCAGCAGTTCGCGCGTATAATAATAGGGCAATGCCCGCGCGAACTCCTTGCGCAATTCCTCCAGCACTTCGTCGTCCCCCGTCGCTTCGACGAACCGTTGTTCGGTGCGCAGTTTCTTTTCATAGGTGCCCAGTCGCTTGATTCCCAGCACTTCGCCCTGCCATTTCTTCCACGCATTGGCGATCGAAGCGTGTTTGGCCGCATAATGGATGCGCAGCGCAGGGTCGGATTCTTGCGCTTCGGAAATGATATCGAGCCGTCCCGTACGGATGGCGATCTTCATGGGATCGGAGACTTCGGCGATGTATTTCACCACATCGGAGAGGATATATTGCTGCGTATTGCCCGGGAAGCCGTAGATCATCGTGAAGTCGCCCTCCCCGACCCCGCGGGTCGAGACCGCGAAATGACGGCGCGGACGATAAGGCACATTGTCGGGCGAATAGGCCGCCGGCTTGTTGTCGGGGCCAGCATAGATGCGGAAGACCGAGAAGTCGCCCGTATGGCGGGGCCATATCCAGTTGTCGGTGTCGCCGCCGAATTTGCCGATCGACGAGGGCGGGGCCGCCACCAGGCGAACGTCGTCGAACTGCTCGTAGAGGAACAGAAACTGCTGGTTGCCGTAGTACATCTGTTCGACCGCGGCCTTGTAGCCTTTGCCTTCGGTTTCGGCCTTGCGCACGATCTCCTCGGCCGTTTCGCCGGCAGCCATGCGGTCGGTGACCTCTTCCATACGGACAAGGAACTTGACATTGAGTCTCTTGTTGGGCAGCTCCTCGGCCCGCGAACGCGCCCAGAAGCCGTGGGTGAGGTAGTCGTTCTCGACCGACGAGTGGCTCTGTATGGCGTCGTAGCCGCAGTGGTGGTTGGTCAGCAGCAGCCCTTCGGGCGATACCAGCTCGCCCGTGCAGCCGCCGTCGAACAGCACTACGGCATCTTTCATCGACGCCTTGTTGATCGAATAGATGTCTTCGGCCGTGAGCCGGAAGCCTTTGGCGCGCATGTCGCCGATGCGCTGCGAAATGAGGCACGGGAGCCACATGCCCTCGTCGGCCACGGCCGGCCCGAGGAGCAGCAATGAAAAGAGAGTCAGTAAGGTACGTTTCATAAACCGATGAATTTTTCGAGTTCGACATATACGCGCTGAACGGGCAGTCCCATCACATTGTAGAACGAGCCGTCGATGCGCTCGATGGCCGCATAGCCGATCCACTCCTGGATGCCGTACGACCCGGCCTTGTCATAGGGGCGGTGCGCGTCGAGATAGTAGGCGATCTCCTCGTCGGAGAGCGGGCGGAACCACACCTCCGAACGCGCTGCAAAGGTGTGCCGCCGATCGCGGGTGCGGAACGTGACGCCCGACACCACGGTGTGCCTGCGTCCCGAGAGGCTGCGCAACATGGCGAAGGCGTCGTCGCGGTCACGGGGCTTGCCCAGCACGCGTCCGTCGAGCACGACGACCGTGTCGGCCGTCATCAGGATGTCGTTGGATTCGAGCGGCCAGGGACAGGCGTCGCTTTTGAGCCGCGAAAGGTAGAGCGGCACCTCTTCGGCCGGGAGGTCGTCGGGATAGGTCTCCTCGCAATCGTATTTGGGCGCCAACTCGTAAGGCAGGCCGCAGCCGGTCATCAACTCCCGGCGCCGCGGCGACTGCGAAGCCAGCAAAAGGCGGTAGGAACGGAGTTTCTCGTGAAGCAACATTTTGCGGAATTGAGGTTTCGGATTGTTCGCCCGGGCCGGCTGCGGGGGTCGCATCTTCGATGCGAGCCGGCTCCGGGCGGCAAGGCTTTCAGCCTTGCGGGATTCTTGTTTTCTGTATGTAGATTATGCTTTGTGGTCTTTCATCTTGCTATCTGATGTCGAAATTCAGCAATTCGCGGCCTTCGAGCGAGGCGCGCAGGCAGTCGCCGGGAGCCACGGGGCCTACGCCCGCCGGCGTGCCGGTGAAGATGAGGTCGCCCATGCGCAAGGTGGTGTACTGCGAGACCGCCGCGATGATGCGGTCGACCGTGAAAAGCATCTCGGCCGTGCAGCCGCACTGGCGCACCTGGCCGTTGACGAGGAGTTCGAACCGCAGATTCTGCACATCCCCGCCCAGATCGGCCAACGGCAGGAACTCGGGCGAGAGGGCCGCCGAACGGTCGAACGCCTTGGCCCGCTCCCAAGGCAGGCCCCGGGCGATCGCCTCGCGCTGGAGGTCGCGGGCCGTGAAGTCGATGCCCAGACCCACCTCGTTGTAGTAGCGATGGGCGAAGCGCTCGGCGATCGAACGCCCCACCCGGTCGATGCGCACTACCAGTTCGCACTCGTAGTGCACCTCCTGCGAAAAGGCCGGGATGTAGAACGGGTCGTTGTTGCGCAATAGTGCCGTGTCGGGTTTCAGAAACCAGACCGGCTCGGCGGCGGCAACGCCGGCAGGACTTTCCGCAGCGCCGGCCCCAATCGTCAGTCCGGCATCCCGATGCAGTTCCTCGGCATGCGCCGCATAATTTCTTCCTATGCAGATGATTTTCATGGTCACTTATTATGGTTGAAAGTCGAAATCCACTGCGGGCGAACATAAACGACGAGCGCACAAACCAACAAAATGGCAGACATGACAATAGATTCGGTCATCGCACCTCGGACTTTTCGTTTTCTATTGTTTATCGCGCAGTTCCTCCACCATCCGGCGGGCAAAACGTTCGCTGGCACCCGGGCCGCCGATGACGGCGCGCAGCTCCTCGAAGTCGGCCAGCATCCGGTCGCGTTTGATGCCTCCCGCCACGATGGCGCGCAGTTCGCGCTCGGCCCGGTCGACAGAGAGGTCGGACTGGATGATCTCGGTAACGGCTTCGCGCCCGAGGTTGAGGTTGACGAGCGACACCCAAGGTACCTTCAGCACATAGGGCTGGAGCTTGACCTGAAACCACAGCGTGCGGTAGACCACCACTTCGGGCACCCCCAGCAGGGCGGTTTCGAGCGTCGCCGTGCCGGAGGTCACCACCGCCGCTTCGGCCGCATGGAGCGTCTCGTAGGTTTCGTTGCAGACATAGCGCAAACCGCTGCCGGCCATATAGCGGTCGTAGAGCGGCTTTTCGAGCCACGGCACGGCCGTGACGACGAACTGCCGGTCGGAAAAACGCTCGGCCAGCCGCGCCATCAAAGGCAGGTTGTCGCGGATCTCGCCCCGGCGGCTGCCGGCGACCAGTGCC
Organism: Alistipes sp.; assembly: GCA_029068505.1. Lineage (GTDB taxonomy): Bacteria > Bacteroidota > Bacteroidia > Bacteroidales > Rikenellaceae > Alistipes. The sequence goes on along the minus strand of JAIECN010000080.1, from coordinate 27,507 downwards.
ACGATGGGGCGTTCGTCCAGCCCATGCTTGCGGCGGAACTCCTCGGGGGCAGGCAGCGTCGTACGCCGGGCTTCGAGCGCATCGACCAGCGGATTGCCCTCGAACAGCGGCTCGATGCCCTTGCGGGGAAAATAGTCGCGCTCGAACGGAAAGATGATGAAAAGCCGGTCGACATACTTGCGGATCGCCTTGACCCGCCATTCGCGCCAGGCCCACACCTTGGGGGCTATGTAGTAGAACGTGCGGATGCCGTGCTCCTTGGCCCAGCGCGCCATCTTCATATTGAAGCCAGGATAGTCGACCAGGATCAACACGTCGGGAGCGAACGCCGCGACATCGGCCTGGCATTGGCGCATCTGGCGCTTGATCGTGCGGAGGTTGCGCAGCACCTGCACGATGCCGAAGAACGAGGTTTCGCGGTAGTGCTTCCGCAGGTTTTCGCGCCCGCCCGCCTCGGCCATGCGGTCGCCGCCCCAGAAGCGGAAGCGGGCCTCGGGATCGGCTTTCTTCAGCCCCTCGATCAGATTGGCGCCGTGCAGATCGCCCGACGGCTCGCCGGCAAGAAGAAAATAGTTCATTATGCTTTACTTTTCGTTCTCCAAAAGATCCGGACGCAATGTTTTCGTCCGCTCGTAGGCCTGCTCGTCCTGCCAGCGGGCGATGGCGGCGAAGTTGCCCGAAAGCAGCACGTCGGGCACCCGCCAGCCGCGGAATTCGGCCGGCCGCGTATAGACCGGCGGCGCCAGCAGGTTGTCCTGGAACGAGTCGGTAAGGGCCGAGGCCTCGTCGCCGATGGCCCCGGGGATGATCCGCACCACCGAGTCGGCGATGATGCAGGCCGCCAGCTCGCCGCCCGTGAGCACGTAGTCGCCGATCGAAATCTCGCATGTGACGAGGTGCTCGCGGATGCGGTGGTCGATGCCCTTGTAGTGGCCGCAAAGGATGATGATGTTCTCCAGAGTCGACAAACGGTTGGCCTCGTGCTGGTCGTAACGCTTGCCGTCGGGCGAGGTGTAGATGATTTCATCGTAGCGGCGTTCGGACTGCAACTTCTCCACCAGCTCGAACACCGGCTCGCACTTCATGACCATGCCTGCCTCGCCGCCAAACGGATAGTCGTCGGTGGTCTTGCGCTTGTCGTGGGCATAGTCGTGGAGATTGTGGACAACGATTTCGACCAGCCCCTTCTCCTGCGCACGCTTGAGAATCGATTCGTGGAGCGGCGATGCGAGCAATTCGGGAACTACGGTAAGGATGTCGATACGCATGAAAGGCGAATTAAGAATTGAAAAATTTCGAGTCGGGGATTTTTATAGGATCAACCTTTTTGCGGCCTGAAAATAATATCTTTGCCGTTGTCGTGCTCAGGATCGAGGGGCACTTCGCTACCCCGGTCGAGCGTGAAGCCGGCATAGCCCATACCACGGAACAGCGCGATGATCGCAGGGCGGTTCTCCCCGCCCGTCTCGATCAGCACCACGGGGCGGAAGCGCTCCAGCAAGGGCTGCATTTCGGTCATGACGATCCGTTCATAGCCCTCGATGTCGCACTTCACGAAATCCAGCTGCGGCAAGGTGCCGAACAACTCGCTGCCGCGCCGCATGTCGGCCGGGAATTCCACGTCGGATTCCGCCTCCGCGTCGTTCACGAAATTTTGGCCCGTCCCCAAATAGCCGTTCGTATGCACCGAATCGTTGCCCATGCAGACGGGTTTGTTCTCCGTGCCGAGCGCAAAAGGATAGATCTCCACGTTGCCGCACCGCCGCAGGTTGCGGCTCAGCACCTTGCGGATAGGCGCCACCGGCTCCACGGCATGCACGCGCCCCGCAGCACCGGCCAGGCGCGAAATCGTCCGGGCGTAATACCCCAGATTGGCGCCGATGTCGATGCAAACGTCGCCCTCGTGCACCAACTCGGGCAAGTGGTAGACATACTCCATCGCCGGGGTGCGGCGGCCGATCCCCAGACGCTGGAAAACGAAAAACATGCGGCTCACGACCCGAAGATACCCTTCGAGCGGAAGCAGCCGGTAGAGGAGTTTGTGTATCAGCATTTTCATCGTTCCAAGCATTCGCCCGGCCGGACGAACATCCGCCCCAGGCCGAGCGTCGCGGCATCGTACGCCATCAAGAAATCCATGCCCAGCCGCCCGTCGACATCCGGCGAAGCGGCGCATCGTTTCGTGAGACGACGGATCATTCTTTGCAGTTCACTTCGTTGTTGAGCACTTCGACAACAAAGGGGTTGTAGAGCGTCTCGTGACCGAGGGTCGTCTCCGGCCCGTGACCGGGGAAGACCTGCACGTCGTCGCCCAGCGGCAGGAGCTTGTCGAGGATCGACCGCATGATCCACGAATAGTCGCCGCCCGGCAGGTCGGTGCGACCAATGCTCTCGCGGAAAAGGGTGTCGCCCGTGAACAAGGTTTTGCGCTGCGGCTCGAAGAACGCCATGTGGCCCGGCGTGTGACCCGGCGTGGCGATGGCTTGCAGCGTCGTGGTGCCGAAGCGGATTTCGGGCGTCTGTTCCAGGTCGATGTCGATCGAGGGCATGGCGCCGATGCGCACCCCGAAGATCGAGCCGCTCGTCTGCGCGTTCTCCAGCAGAAACCCGTCTTTCGACGAGAGCGCGAACGGCACGCCGTAACGCTCCTTGAGGTGGCAGACGCCCAGCGCATGGTCGAAATGGCCGTGGGTGTTGAGCGCCAGCACGGGCCGCAAGCCGTGCTCGGCGATGAACCGGTCGAGGACGGCGTTTTCGCGCTCGTTGCTGTTGCCGGCGTCGATCACCACGGCTTCGAGCGTATCGTCCCACAAGATGTAGGTGTTTTCCTCAATGGGATTGAATGTAAGGGATGCTATTTTCATCGTAGAACCGAACAATTATACAACTTTCACGCGGCGACGGCGCCGCAAAATTACTCTACGCAAAGATACAACAAGTTATCGACAATCCACACCGAAAACCGCCCATATTATGCAACGAAGCCCGCATCCATAGGGGATGCAGGCTTCGCTTCGGGTGACCGGAAATCGTCAATCGTCGATTTCGACCAGATTCATCTGGCGGTCGAACTTCAAGTCGAGACCGTTGCTCAACTCGACGTCGTAACCGCGGCGGTCGCGGTCGATACCCTCGATCACGGCCTTGGGAAACTGCTTGACCACCTGCTCGCGGATCGCCTGGGGCACGACCGAAGCCGGCACGGCGCAACGCTTGCACTTCACCTCTTTCCACTCGCCGTTGCTGGCGAACTCCACCGACGCACCGTCGGCGAAGACGACCTTGTAATCGTTGTCGAAGAGGCCGTCGTCGACCTTGGCATAGAGCACCTCGGACGACGCGAAATGCGTGCGGATGAACTTCTGAGCCGCAGCGGGCAATTCGTCGACCGCGATCGGCCGGTCGGTCAAAGCGGCAGCGGCGGCGATGCCTGTCGAAAACAAGGCCGCAGCCAAGAGAAACAAATACTTTTTCATACGCTATCGTTTTAAGATTCGGAATCGCTTCTGCAAAATTGCGGCCTAAAAAAAACGCGGGAGCCTCTCCGGCTCCCGCATCCGCTCCGGAGAAACCGGAATCTATTTCTTGGCAGGCTCGACCTGGCAGGCTTTCGAACCGTCGTAAGCCCACTTCACGTAGATCGCACCCCACGTATAACCACCGCCGAAAGCCGACAGAATGAGGTTGTCGCCCGGACGCAGCTCCTTCTCGTAGTCGTAGAGGCACGTCGGGATCGTAGCGGCCGTGGTGTTGCCGTTGCGGTCGATGTTGATCATGCACTTGTCGGCCGTGATGCCCATGCGGCGCGCCGTGGCGTCGATGATGCGCAAGTTGGCCTGATGGGGCACCAAGTAACGGATGTCGTCGCCCGTGAGGTTGTGGCGCTCCATCATCTCGACCGACACGTCGGCCATCTTCGACACGGCAGCCTTGAACACGGCCTGACCGTCCCACGTGATGGTGTGCCAGTTGTTGGCCACGGTCTCGGCCGAAGCGGGGAAGCGCGAACCGCCCGCCTTCATGTAGAGCTGCAACTCGCCCGAGCCGTCGGAACGCAGCATCGAATCGATGACGCCCAGCCCCTCGCTATTCGGCTCCAACAATACGGCAGCCGCACCGTCGCCGAACAAGGGACACGTCGAACGGTCGGTGTAGTCGATGATCGACGACATCTTGTCGGCACCCACGACGATCACTTTCTTGCCGCGGCCCGACTCGACGAAAGCCGCACCCGTCGTCAGAGCGAAGAGGAAGCCCGAGCAGGCGGCCGACACGTCGTAGGCGAAAGCGTTCTTGCATCCGGCCTGGTCGGCGATCAGGTTGCCCGTCGAGGGGAAGAACATGTCGGGGGTGATGGTCGCGCAGATCACCGCGTCGATCTCCATCGGGTCTACGCCCGTCTTGTCCAGAAGGTTCATCACGGCGCGCGCACCCATATACGAAGTGCCGATGCCCTCGCCCTTGAGGATGTGGCGCGTCTTGATGCCCGTATGCGAAGTGATCCACTCGTCGTTGGTATCGACCATGCGGCTCAGCTCGTCGTTGGTCAGCAGGTAATCCGGCAGATACTGGCCGACACCCGTTATCGCTGCTGTTATCTTTCCCATTTTTTTCGATTGCTTGATTTTGAAGTTAGTTGTTGAATGCACGCTGCAACTTGGCGGTCACCTGCGTGAGGATGCACCGCTCGGTCGTCAGAATCATGTTCTTGATGGCCAGGGGCGAAGAACAACCGTGCCCGATGACCACGGGAGCGTTGACTCCCAACACGGGCGTGCCGCCCACGTTCTCGTAGTTCATGGCGTCCCAGAAAGCGTTGCTGCCGCCGAGCGCCTTGTTGATGCGATAGAGGCCCTCGGCCATCTTCAGCACCGTATTGCCCACGAAACCGTCGCAGACGATCACGTCGGCCACCTTGCCCGAAAAGATATGCGACCCCTCGACGTTGCCCACGAAGTTGATGCGGCTCTCGGCGCGCAGCATCTCGTGCGCGGCCTTGACCTGGGCGTTGCCCTTGGTCTCCTCCTCGCCGATATTGAGGATGGCGACGCGCGGCGCGGCGATACCCAGCACCGACTCGGCGAAGATCGACCCGATCAACCCGTACTGCGCGAGCACCTCGGGCTTGCAGTCGACATTCAAACCGACGTCCAGCAACATCGCCGGACGGCCCGAAGCCGTAGGAACGAGCGACGAAATGGTCGGCCGGATCACACCCTCGATGGGCTTGACGGCATACATCGACCCCACCATCATGGCGCCGGTCGAACCTGCCGAGGCGAAACCGTCGACAGCCCCCTTGGCCAGATGGCCGAAGCCTACTGTGATGCTCGAATCGGCCTTGGCCTGGAACGCCTTGGCCGGATGGTCGCCCATCTCGATGACCTCCGTAGTGGCCACGATGTCGAACCGCTCGGCGGGGCACTGCTCCGAAGCGAGCACCTCCAGGATACGCTCCCGGTCGCCGAAAAGCACGATCCGGCTATCCGCGCCGATGGCGTCGAGCGCCATGACGGCGCCCTTGACGGCCGCTTCGGGAGCGAAATCGCCGCCCATAGCATCCAACCCTATCTTCAGCATACTTTTACGATATTAATTCCACTTCCGTGCTTCCGCACCCGCAACAACGGACATACGCGACAACCCGAAGCATGCGCCCGGACGCCGCGCGCAACGAAGCACGCCATAACCCATAACTAAAAAAGAGCCTCTCCTCGCGGATATGCTCTTCCTGCCGCCCGATCGTTATTCGGCAGCCTTCTTCTCGATCGCCAACTTGCCGCGATAGAAACCGCACTCGGGGCAAACCCGGTGGTAGAGCGTGGCGGCGCCGCAATTCGAGCAGGTAACGACCGTCGGAACCGCAGCCTTGTAATGGGTTCTTCTCTTATCGCGTCGCGTCGACGAGACTTTGTGTTTAGGATGTGCCATGTTACAATATAAATTATTAGTTCAACAAATTCATTTTATCCATTCGCCGCACCGGTGTTCTGCGAATCGGCCCGGCCTCGGCCGGAACACTCCGAACGCACGCCGCACCCCTTCTGCGGACCGGACGGCTACTTCTCTTCCGCTCCGGCTTCGCCGCTCTCCAGACGCTCCTTCAGCGCCGCGAGCTTCTCCCAACCGGCTCCTTTCGGCTCCGCACTCCGCGACTCGATCTCGGCGAACTCCTCGCCCGAGACGATCCGGAAGCGGCGAAGCATCTCGGGATCGCACTCGCCCTCGGGATGCACGCGCTGGTAAGGCAACGACAAAACGATGCTCTCGTAGACATATTGCGTCAGGTCGAGTTCGTCCTCGCCGGGCAGCAGCCACAACACTTCGCCATCGTAGTCGCGCACCTCGTCGGAGAACTTCACCAACAGACGCCCCTCGAAAGCGACGGGCACACGGCAGTCCTCCAGACACCGGTCGCAGGCCACGACCACCTCGCCCCGAATGGCGACATCGGCGACGAGCTGCGTCTCGGCACGCGTCAGGACGACATGCACCCGGCAGTTCCCGTCCTTGATCTCCGTACTGCCGAAAGCCTCGAACAAAGCGCCGCCCACCTCGAAATCGAACTCGTGGACGCCGTTTTTCAAACCTTTGTAAGCAATGGAATATCCTTTCGTTATATCCATTTGAGCACAAATAGTGCGCAAAGTTACGAAAAAATAAAACATTTGCAAAGAAATCTACGGGATGTTTCGATTTACTTTTCCGAAAACGGCGACCGCGAATTTGCGGTTCCGAATTATTTTATACCTTTGCAAACATGACTTACGAAGGATTCCGCATAGAGGTGTCGAGCCGTTTCGAAGGCTGGTGGCGCTACAACGCAGCGCTCATGTGCGGCTGTTTCGACGCCGCGGACGAGCGTATCGGCTTCGCCGCCGCATCGTCGCACATCGCCGACGCAGGCGCCGGCCTCAAGGAACCGCCGGCCGGCACTCCCCGCGACCGCACGGTCGTGCTGACCACCGAGCCGTGCGACCATCTGGTGCTCTACATCTACATCATCCCCCACACGCTGCCTGCCGGCAACGACATCGACACGCCGCGCCCGTTCGACGTCGACGTGACCGTCTCGTTCGGCGGCAAGCGGATCAGCAAAACCGTGTACAAGATCAACCAATGGTCGGGCGCCTCGATCGAAACGAGGGTGGAAAAGGAAAAATAAACCCCGAAAAAAGAATCTAACCGCGCCGCCCGTTCCTCCACCTCAAGCCGCCGGCATGCTCCGCCCGAACCGCCGGTCCAAGCTACCAGCATTCTCCGCCCGATCTTTCCAGCATCGAGCATCCTTATATTGCCCCGAGCTATCCGCGAACCGCAGGCTCAAATCACTTAACCGCTTATCCCGAACCGCCAAACCGTCCGCCCAAACTGCCTAACCGTCTGCCCCCAACTTTTAAATAAAAAGTCCGGAATCTTTCGAAGATTCCGGACTTTCCGTATAGGATCGAGGGGTCGATTACTTGTTGTTGTAAGCGGCCATCTTCTCGATGAGCATGAGCACCTTGTTCGAGTAGCCCCATTCGTTGTCGTACCACGATACGACCTTCACGAACGTGTCGGTCAGCGCGATACCGGCAGCCTTGTCGAAGATCGACGTGCGGGCGTCGCCCAGGAAGTCGGACGAAACCACAGCCTCCTCGGTGTAGCCCAGGATGCCCTTCAGCTCGCCTTCCGACGCAGCCTTCATAGCAGCGCAGATCTCGTCGTACTTGGCCGGCTTGGCAAGGTTGACCGTCAGGTCGACAACCGATACGTCGAGGGTCGGCACACGCATCGACATACCCGTCAGCTTGCCGTTCAGCTCGGGGATCACCTTGCCTACGGCCTTGGCGGCACCCGTCGACGAGGGGATGATGTTGCCCGCAGCAGCACGGCCGCCGCGCCAGTCCTTCATCGAGGGACCGTCGACAGTCTTCTGCGTCGCAGTGGTCGAGTGTACGGTGGTCATCAGACCGTCGGTAATACCGAACTTGTCGTGCAGCACCTTGGCGATGGGAGCCAGACAGTTCGTCGTGCACGAAGCGTTCGACACGATCTTCTGACCGGCGTAGGTGTCGGTGTTGACACCGCATACGAACATCGGCGTGTCGTCCTTCGAGGGAGCCGACATCACGACATACTTGGCACCTGCGGCGATGTGGGCCTCGGCCTTCTCCTTGGTGAGGAACAGACCCGTCGACTCAACGACGTACTCGGCGCCGACCTCGTTCCACTTCAGGTTGGCAGGCTCCTTCTCGGCGGTTACGCGGATGGCCTTGCCGTTGACGATCAGCAGGCTCTTCTCGGCGTCGAAGTCCACCGTGCCCTGGAAACGGCCGTGCATCGTGTCGTACTTGAGCATGTAAGCCATGTAGTCCACGGGCACGAGGTCGTTGATACCCACAACCTCGATGCTGCTGTTCGTGCAGGCGGCACGGAACACCAGACGGCCGATGCGGCCGAAGCCGTTGATACCGATTTTGATAGTTGCCATAGTTTTCTTATTTTAATAGGTTAAAAATCTTCATTTCACGCAGCTTTTCCCGCTTCGGCAAAGCCCGGCAAGTTCGGCCCGGACTTCGGCTTATTCGGAAAAAACACTCTTCCGTTATTTTTTTCACAGCGCAAAAGTATATACTTTATATATTTTACGCAAATAAAAAATTAAGTTTTTTTAATAAGTGGCTTTCGGGTTGCTTTCGCAGGGAACGGCCGGCGGCCCAGGCCGCACAACGGAGAGCCGCTGCCGGGCAGCAATCCGCCGGCCTCGGTTCATTACCAGCCCCTTATCGCACCGCCGCCTTGGCGCGCTTGGCCATGGCCGACGCAAAGACGAAGGCGTTCAGCTCGGGGTTGTCCGCATGCAGAATGTCGTCCTTGGTGCCCTCCCACCACTTGTGGCCCTCGTGGATGTATACAATTTTTTCGCCGATCTCCATAACGGAGTTCATGTCGTGGGTATTGATGATCGTCGTCATGTTGTATTCGCAGGTGATTTCGTGAATCAGGTTGTCAATGACGATCGACGTCTGCGGATCGAGTCCCGAATTGGGTTCGTCGCAAAAAAGATATTTCGGGTTGAGCACGATGGCCCGGGCGATGGCCACACGCTTGATCATGCCGCCCGACAGCTCGGCCGGATAAAGGCGGTTGGCATTTTCGAGCCGCACGCGTTGGAGACAGAAGTTGACACGCTCCAGCTTCTCGCTCTCCGACTGTTCGGTAAAGAGGTCGAGCGGCAGCTTGACGTTCTCCTCCACCGACGACGAATCGAGCAGCGCACCGCCCTGGAAGATCATGCCGATATCCTTGCGGATGGCCTTGCGCTCGCGGAACCCCAGGCCCGTAAAGTTGACGTCATCGTACCACACCGCCCCCGAATCGACCTCATGAAGCCCCACCAGGCTTTTGAGCAGCACGGTCTTGCCCGATCCGCTCTTGCCGATGATGAGGTTGGTCTTGCCGGTCTCGAACTCCACGGAGATGTCGTCGAGCACCGTGCGGCCGTCGAACGACTTGACAATATGTTCGGCACGTATCATATGAGCAAGATCTGGGTAAGCATTAGGTTGAAGATCATGATGACCACCGACCCGACCACCACGGCGCGCGTCGATGCGGCGCCCACCTCCAGCGAATTGCCCTTGGCGTAGTAGCCGAAGAACGACGAAATCGACGCGATGAGGAACGCGAAGACCGCTGTCTTGATGAGCGAATAGGTGATCGAATAGGGTTTGAAATCCATCAGCAGGCCGTCGACATAGTCGGCCGGGATCATGATCCCCGTGAGGTAGGAGATCGCCCAGCCTCCGGCAATGCCGATCAGGATCGAAAGGATCGTCAGGAACGGGAAGAAGAACACGGCGGCGACGATCTTGGGCAGGATGAGATACGACGCCGAATTGACGCCCATGATCTCCAGCGCGTCGATCTGCTCGGTGATGCGCATCGTACCGATCTCCGAGGCGATGCTCGACCCCACCTTGCCGGAGAGGATCAGCGCCACGACCGTGGAGGAAAACTCCAGGATCATGGTTTCGCGCGTGGCATAGCCCACCAGCGACCGCGGAATGAACGGCGATTCGAGGTTGATGCACATCTGCAACGTGATGACGGCGCCGATGAAGACCGAAATGATGGCCGTCAGACCGATCGAGTCGACGCCCAGCGCCTCCATTTCATAGACGATGCGCCGGCGGTAGATCGCCCCTTTCTCGGGCCGGGAAAAGACCTTGCCCATCAAGACGAAATAGCGTCCTATCGGTGCAAAAAAACGAAACATAGGCACTCCGAATTCTCAATAGTCAGATTTTCATATTCTCGACCGGATTCATCGTTTTCCGGTCTCCTCGAACTCCACATAGTCGCCCACGTCGGACGCCACCCGCTTGCCGGGTGCGTCGGGCGTGCGATGCACCTTGACGTCGCCCTCCCTGCCGCCGCGCTGCGCGCCTGCAAAAGGATCGTCCGACGCTCCGGAAAAAGGATCGCCCCCCGGACGGAACCCGCGGAACTGCTCCTCCATCTCCCGGCGCATACGTCCGAGCCGCCAGCGCAGCAGAAGCGCCAGAACCACGGGCAACAACACAATGCCCATAAGCGCATACAAAATAAAGACCGCAATGCCTTTGACCAACGCCGGCGCGAACAACGCCAGAACGAACAGCAGCAACACCATCAAGGGGTTGCGCTGCACGAACGCAGCCAAGGCATCAATGATCGTCGATAAGAATCGCATGGTCGAAAAAGTATCGTTCGGTCGGAGTTTCCGATTGGCAAAGGTAAGAAAATTATGCGTAATCCAATTTATTGTCTTAAATTTGACGCCAGAATGAACAAAACCAAGCCCATCATGTTGAATGCTCTGACCGCCATTTCGCCCGTCGACGGGCGCTACCGGAACAAAACGGAAAAACTGGCCGATTATTTTTCCGAGCAGGCGCTCATCCGCTACCGCATCCGCGTCGAAATCGAATATTTCATCGCCCTGTGCGAACTGCCGCTGCCCCAGCTGGCCGGCGTCGACCGCTCGAAGTTCGCCGCACTGCGTGCGCTCTACCTCGACTTCTCGCCCGCCGACGCCGCGCGGGTCAAGGAGATCGAAGCGGTCACGAACCACGACGTGAAGGCCGTCGAATACATCATCAAGGAGAAGATGGAGGCGCTCGGGCTGGACGACTGCAAGGAGTTCGTACACTTCGGCCTTACCTCCCAGGACATCAATAACACGTCGATTCCGCTGTCGCTCAAGGATGCCCTCAACAGTGTCTATTACCCTGCCATCGAGGAGGTGCGCGACAAGCTGGCCGCCCTGGCCGAGGAGTGGCGCGCCGTGCCGATGCTGGCCCGCACCCACGGACAGCCCGCCTCGCCCACGACGCTGGGCAAGGAGATGATGGTCTTCGTGGAACGGCTCGAAAAGCAGCTCGCCATGCTGCACGACATCCCCGTGCCGGCCAAGTTCGGCGGGGCGACGGGCAACTTCAATGCCCACCATGCGGCTTACCCCGCCATCGACTGGGCAGCGTTCGCCGACCGCTTCGTGGGCGAGAAACTGGGGCTGAGCCGCTCGCAGTACACCACCCAGATCGAACACTACGACAACCTGGCGGCCATCTTCGACAACCTCAAGCGCATCGACACGATCCTGATCGACCTGGCGCGCGACATGTGGATGTACATCTCCGAAGAGTATTTCAAGCAGCGGATCAAGGCGGGCGAGGTCGGTTCGAGCGCCATGCCCCACAAGGTCAACCCCATCGACTTCGAGAACGCCGAGGGCAACCTGGGCATCGCCAACGCCGTCTACGAACATCTGGCGGCCAAGCTGCCCGTCTCGCGGCTCCAGCGCGACCTGACCGACTCGACCGTGCTGCGCAACATCGGCGTGCCGATCGCCCACTCGCTCATCGCGCTGCAATCGCTGCTCAAAGGCCTCGGCAAGCTGATCCTCAACCGCGAGGCCCTCGACCGCGACCTGGAGCAGAACTGGGCCGTGGTGGCCGAGGGCATCCAGACCATCCTGCGCCGCGAGGGCTACCCCAAGCCCTACGAAGCGCTCAAAGCCCTGACCCGCACCAATGCCCGCATCACGGCTGAGACGATCGCCGAGTTCATCTCGACGCTCGACGTGGCCGAAAGCGTCAAGGCCGAGCTGCACGCCCTCACGCCGGCGACGTATACGGGAATCTTCAAGTAAACGGCCGGAACCCCATGCACGGTTTCCAGTCCGCGACCTTTTACCTCGATTAAGGTGGTTTTCCGCATTCCTGTTACCACGTCGACCAACGACGACGCACGCGATTCCCGCTACCGCCACGGCGACGTGGTGTGGGCCGAGCGGCAGACCGCCGGCCGCGGCCAGCGCGGCCACACGTGGCACAGCCCCGAGGGCGAGAACCTCACGTTCTCCGTAGTGCTCGAACCGCGGTTCCTGCCCGTGGGCGAGCAATTCATGCTCTCCGAAGCCATCTCCCTGGCGCTCGTCGACACGTTCGCCGGTTACGGCATCGACACACGCATCAAGTGGACCAACGACATCTATGCCGGCGACCGCAAACTGGTAGGCATGTTGATCGAGCACTGCTCCGCAGGGGCGCACCTGGCCCGCACGATCGTCGGCATAGGCATCAACGTCAACCAGTCGGCTTTCGATCCCGCGCTGCCCAACCCCGTGTCGATGGCCCTGCTCGCCGGCCGCACGTTCGACCGCGCCGAAGTGCTCGACACCTTCCTCCGCAAATGCCGCGACCGCTACGAATCGCTCGAACGGGGCGAAAAAAGCGCTCTGCAAGAGGAATACTGCAACCGCATGTACCGGCTGGGCGAACGCCGGCCCTACCTTCTCCCCGACGGCACCCGCATCGAAGCCACGATCGAGGGCGTGCGCCCTTCGGGCGAACTGCTCCTGCGCCATGCCGACGGCTCCTGCGGCGCATACCTCTTCCGCGAAATCGAATTCGTGAGAGCTTGAAAACGCCCCTTTCCCGCCGATCGGAACTTTTTTGTTCCGATCCGACCCAATAAATATTCGGGAAAAATCCTTGTTGTTAAAAAAATAACAATTATATTTGCAACTGAAAATCAAAAAATCCAGTTACCATGAACGTACCTGCCGATCTGAAATACTCCAGCGACCACGAATGGTGTCGTCTTGAGGGCAACATGGCCGTGATAGGCATCACGGACTTCGCACAGAGCCAGTTGGGCGACATCGTGTTCGTCGACGTGCCTACCGTGGGCGAGACGCTCGCCGCAGGCGAGGTGTTCGGCTCGATCGAAGCCGTCAAGACCGTGAGCGACGCTTTCCTGCCCGTAGGCGGCGAGATCGTGGAATTCAACCCGGCCGTAGATGCCGACCCGTCGATCGTCAACAAGGACGCCTACGGCGAAGGCTGGCTGGTGAAGGTCAAGGTGGCCGACCCGGCCGACTACGACGCGCTGCTGACGCCCGAGAAGTACCAGGAACTGATCGGTTAGGCCGTCTGCGCCGCGACCGGCCGAAGCCGGAGACCCCCTTTCCGCAAAGGGAGTATGGGGAAGTTATGCGTCGCGCGGAATCCGGACGCAGCAGCCCGAAGCGAACGGGCGGAACAGCCGCGCACCGTGCAAACGAAGCCAAACAAACTTAACTGAAGAAACGATATGTCTAAAGTTACCGTTGTAGGAGCCGGCGCCGTGGGCGCCACCTGCGCAAACGTGATGGCTTGCCGCGAAGTGGCAAGCGAAGTAGTTCTTATCGACATCAAGGAGGGCTTGTCGGAGGGCAAGATGCTGGACATGTACCAGACTTCGACGTTGATGGATTTCGACACCAAGCTCACCGGCGCGACCAACGACTACAAGAAGACGGCCAACTCGGACGTGGTGGTCATCACCTCGGGCATCCCCCGCAAGCCGGGCATGACGCGCGAGGAACTCATCGGCACGAACGCCAACATCATGAAGGGCGTCATCGAGCAGATCGTGAAATACTCGCCGCGGGCGATCATCATCGTGGTAGCCAACCCGATGGATACGCTTACCTACCTGGCGCTCAAGACCTCGGGGCTGCCGAAGAACCGCATCATCGGCATGGGCGGCGCGCTCGACTCGTCGCGTTTCAAATGCTACTTAGCCAAGGCCACGCGCGCCAACATCAACAACATCGACGGCATGGTCATCGGCGGTCACGGCGACACGACGATGATCCCGCTGCTCTCGAAAGCCACCGTCAACGGCGTGCCCGTGACGCAGTTCGCATCGAAGAAGAAGTTGCAGGAGGCCGTCGCCGCCACGATGGTGGGCGGAGCCACGCTGACCAAGCTCATCGGCACCTCGGCCTGGTATGCTCCGGGCGCCGCCGCATCGATGATGGTCGAGGCGATCCTCAACGACCAGAAGAAGCTGATCCCCTGCTCGTGCTACCTGGAGGGCGAATACGGCCAGAACGACATCTGCATCGGCGTGCCCGCGATCATCGGTCGCAAGGGCATCGAGAAGATCGTGGAAATCGAGCTGACCAAGAAAGAGGAGAGCAAGTTCGCCGAGTCGGCCGCTGCCGTACGCAAGACGAACGACATCTTGCGCGAAATCAAAGCATTGTAGTCGTTCGACGCCGAGCTACAAGAGGGTTTCGAAGCCTCTTGCCGCAAGAGCCGCGAACCGCTTGCCGAAGAAAAGGTCGGCCGAACGCTTCTGAAAACCATCGCCCCTGCCGCAACACACGGCAGGGGCGATTTTCATAATCGCAGCGGCCTATTCGTAATTTCCATATCCGACGAATCGGGTTGCACCGGTCGCCCGGCAGAGCATCCATTAAAAGCTCAATTTGACCCCGACGAACCAGCTGCGCGGAAGCGAGGGGCCGTAAACATAGCCCGAATCGCGGTCGGCACCGCGGTCGAAATCCTTTTGATAAGCATTGAAAAGGTTCTGCACGCCGGCATAGAACTGCATCGTAAACTCCTTGTAGAGACGCAGATCGTAGCTCAGGCGGACCCCCATGTCGAAAAAGCGGGGCGTCGTCACGGCTACGTCGCGGTCGGTGCCCGATCCGGCCATATGCTGGACAAGCATTTCGCCCGTGCAGCTGCCCGTCAGATCGACGGCAAGCGTCCTCCAGGGCTTGATGCCGGCCGTAAAATAGCCATAGAGGTCGGGCGTGCGGAACATGCGCCGCACCGGAGCGACGGTCTCGTCCTCGCTCCAGCATTCGGGCTTCCGGTAGCGGCTCCGCTGCCATGTCATGCCGGCCTGCAACTCGAACCAGCGGGTGAAGATGGCGCGCCCCTCGATGTTGACGCCCGCAACCGTGGCGCCCGAACCGTTATACCGTTCGCGGATCATAATGCCGTCGTCCGTGGGGTCGGAAAGGTCGCGCAAGGCGAACACGTCGTCGAGACTGGTATAGAAGCCTTCGATCAGCAGGTTGGTCTGCACGCTGCCGAACTTGCGGTAGAGGTCGGCCGAAAGGCTCACGCTGTGGGAGCGCTCCTCTTTCAGCCCCTCGGCCAGGCGGATGCGCACCCGCTCGCCGCCCACCACGGCAATGTGCATGTCCTCGTCGAAAGCCTGCGGCGCACGATAGCCCCCGGCATAGCTCGCACGCAGATTGACCGATTCGGTAGGATTGAAGCGCACGTTGATGCGCGGGCTGAAGATGGCATGCCCGACCATACTATGTTTGTCGAGCCGCCCGCCGACAAGCAACGACCACTTTTCCGTTTTCCATTCGTTCTGGAAATAAACGCCCGCGATGTGCACCGTCTGGACGGTCGCCATGCCGTAGCCGATCGACCGGTCGGAAAGGTCATCGCAGTTGTACTCAGCCCCCACAGTAAGTTCCGAGGGCATGAACCACAATTTCTCGAAAGCATGGATATACTGTGCGCCGGCCGCCACCGTAAGGTCGTGCGTGCGTCCGTAAGCATCGGGGTCCTGATGCGATCCGTAGTAGCTCCTGCGGGAGGTGTTCTGGAACGACGCATAGAGGTTCACCCGGTCGCTGCGGTCGGAGGTCGAGAAGTCGAACGACAGGCTGCCCCCGTCGATCGAATGGTCGGTCTGCTCGGCGATCGTCGCTTCGTGGGGCGGCAGGTCGAGCCGATCGCCGCCGCGCCGGTATTCGGCCACATGATGATATTGCGCCGTGAGGCGCGAACGGGCGCCCGTCCGCAGGAACGAACGCAGCCCGACCGACTGCGACCGGATGGCGGGCAGTTCGGTAAAGCCGTCGCCGTCGTGATCGTAGCCGGAGCGGTGGCGGTTCTGCCCGAAAACGCAAAGCCCCGCACGGCGGTTGTCGGCTACATACGAAGCATTGAGCATCGTATTGTTGTCATAGGCACCCCGGCAGCCGATCGAAGTGAGGGTGTGCGAAAGCGACGCCGAGCTGCGCGAGGGTTCGCGCGTGATGATGTTGATCGTGCCGCCTATGGCCGACGAACCGTAGAGCGCCGAACCGCCGCCGCGCAGCACCTCCACGCGCTCGATCATGTTGGCCGGTATCTGCTCCAGGCCGTAGACGCCCGTGAGAGCCGAAAAAACGGGGTGCGAGTCGACCAGAATCTGCGAATAATGACCGTCGAGACCGTTGATGCGCACCTGCGCGAAGCCGCAGTTCTGGCAATCGTCCTCCACACGCACGCCAGGCTGGAACGACAGCGCCCCGGCGAGCGACGCCGAATTGGTCTTCTCGAAAAGATCGGCGTTCAGCACGCTCACCAGCGCGGGCGCCTCGCGCCGCAGGGTGGCGGTGCGGCTGGCCGAGACGACCACTTCGTCCATCGATATGCCGGAAGCCGCCGCTTCGAAATTGACCTCGCGGGTCTCGTGCGCCCGCAGCACGACCTGCTGCTGCACCGTGGCATAGCCCAGCGCACGCACCTCGACCGTACACGGTCCCTCGGGCAGATTCTTTAGAAAATAATGGCCCGACGCATCGGTCACGGTGCCGTAGACCGTTCCCACGACGGCCACGGCGGCGAACGGCAGATGCTCGCGGGTGTCGCGGTCGACGACATGCCCCACAAGATTGGCGTCGGTATGTGCGGGAGGTGCTTCGGCCGCAACCGCACGGCACAGCGACGCTCCAAACAACAGCAAGGAAAGGAAGATATTCTTCATGATTCGGGTTTCAATGGTTTCGCGGGCAAAGGTATGAAAAAACAGGGCCGCCCCAAGGCAGCCCTGTCAAAATACCGACAAATAGGTATGCAGGCATGCACCCCGACGGCTTCGCCGCCCGGACGCATCCGCGCGTCGTCATATGTTGATGTCCAGAATCTCGAAATGCACCGTCCCGGCCGGCACCTCGACCTCCACGCAGTCGCCCTTCTTGTGGCCCAGCAGCGCCTTGGCGATGGGCGTGCCGATCGCCAGCTTGCCCTCGCGCAGGTTGGCCTCGTGCTCGGCGACGATCGTATAGACCATCTGCTTGCCCGTATTGCGGTTGAGAAGCGTCACCTTGCTCAATATCTGCACCTTGCTCTTGTCGATCTTCGACTCGTCGATGATCCGCGCATTGGCGATCGTATCTTCCATCTTGGCGATGCGCATCTCCAGCAGCCCCTGGGCCTCGCGGGCCGCATCGTATTCCGCGTTCTCCGACAGATCGCCCTTGTCGCGTGCTTCGGCGATGGCTGCCGAGATGGCAGGACGCTCGACGGAACGCATGTGATCGAGTTCTTCCTTGAGCTTCCGGTAGCCCTCCGCCGTCAGATAAATAATCTCTTTTGCCATAACGTAAAATAAATTTCTTTCCACGGGCCGTCCGCCCCGATTGCAAAAAACGCAAAAAACAAGAATCCTGGCCTGACGGCCAGAACCCTGCATCCTTGTTCAGACAAAGGTAACAAGTAAAATCCGAATTTCCAAATCTTTTTCGCACCGCATGGCACGGAGTATGCCCCACGGCGGATATGCTTGCTTTGTTGGCTTTCCATCTGTTGTGGAGCGTTTGCGCGCTGCTTTTCATCACGCGCCGCCACCGCACGCCCGCGTCGGCCGCGACGTGGAGCGCGATCGTCCTGCTGCTGCCCCTCGCAGGCACGCTGCTCTATCTGCTGGCAGGCTACCGGCGCCGCATGCCGACACCGCGCAAATCCGCATTCCGGGGCGACGCGCCGGGCCGGATCATCGCCCAGGGCTGCGGCACCCGCCCCACGTCGCGCAACCGCATCGAACTGCTGCACAACGGAAGCAACGCTTTCTCGGCCCTGATCGCCTCCTTGCAGCGGGCTACGCGCTCCATCCACATGGAGTACTACATCTTCCGCGACGACCGCATCGGACGCACCATCGCCGACATCCTCATCCGCAAATCGCGCGCCGGAGTCGAGGTGCGCCTCATCTACGATGCCGTGGGATCGTGGCGCCTGCCCCGGCCGATGCTGCGGCGCATGCGCCGGGCCGGCATCCGCACGGCGGCCTACGCCCCGATCCGCTTCCCCTGGTTCACGCCCCGCGCCGCCCGGCGCAACCACCGCAAGATCGTGGTCACCGACGGCAGGGTGGCCTACCTGGGCGGCATCAACATCGCCGAATACTACCTCGACGGCGACGCTATGGGCAAGTGGCGCGACGAACATCTGCGCATGGAGGGCGACGCCGTGGCCGACCTGCAACGTCTCTTTCTCGACGACTGGGCCGCCGCCTGCGGCGAACGGCTCGACCCGGCGCTCTTCACGCCTGCGCACGCCATCCGCCAACCGCTCTCCGTCCAGATCGCCTGGGCCGAAGAGGGCGCCTCGCGCGCCACGCTGGCCGAAGCGTTCGCCGCCGCGATCGTCCGGGCACACCGCCGCATCCGCCTCTGTTCGCCCTATTTCATGCCGCCCACACTGATCCTCGACGCCCTGCGGCTGGCAGTGGGGTGCGGCGTGCGGGTCGAGGCGATGATCCCGTCGTGCAGCGACTCGCGCATGACCGACCTGGTCGCCGACTCCTATGTCGAAGACCTGCTTACCGCAGGCGTCGAACTCTACCGCTACGACAACGGATTCCTGCATGCCAAGGTGCTGATCGTCGACGACCTCCTGGTCTCGATCGGCACGGCCAACATGGACTACCGCAGCCTAACGGACAACCTCGAAGTGACGGCCTTCATCCGCGACCGCGAAACGGCCCGCCGCATGGCCGCCACGTTCGACGCCGACCTGGCGTCCTGCACGCGCATCGAGCCGCAGACCTGGCGCCCGGCCCCCTGGCGCCGCACGGCGGGCGACCTGCTGCGGCTGCTCGCGCCCCTGTTGTGATCCCCGCCGCCGAATTCCATGACGAACCGAACCATGAAAAAACTATCCGCATTGCTCATTTTCCTGCTGGTGCTGAATATCCCGGAAGCCTCGGCCCGGCGTGTCCGCATCGGAATCCGGGGCGGCATCAACTTGAGCGACTACCGCTTCGACCGGCTGCAAATCGGCGACACCTGGTTCGTTCCGGGCAACGCCCGCACGGGTTACGAAGCGGGAGCCGTCCTACGGATCGATCTCTCGCGCCGCGTCCACCTCCAGAGCGAACTCGATTATGCGATAGTCAACTACGACGTGCTGGCCATAAACACAGCCCGGCGCGTCGTCAGCCTGCGCAACGGACGGCTCGAAATCCCGGTGCAGGCCGGCTTGCAATTCGGGCCGCTGCGGTTTTTCGGCGGCCCGCTCTTCCGGGTGAGCCACACCGGCCGCAGCAGCGCCGCCGAAGTGCTGCGGATCGGATTCAACGACCGCAACGTCGGCATCACGGGCGGCATGGGATTGAACATCGGCAGGTTCTTCATCGATTTCCGCGTCTCGGGTTATCCGCGCAGCCGCGTGTGGCAAACCTTCTTCTCCGGCGCCTCCGTTCGGCGGGTCAGGGTGCCGCACGACATCGTATATGGCGGTTCGGTCGGTTTCTTCTTCTGAAAGGTCATAACACCCGTCTCAACATATCGCTCTCAAACCCACCGGCCCCGCACCGAATTGCCCTATCCCGGCTCCAGGCAGCCCAGACCAATGCTCCCGCCTCTCCTCCGCCACCCATTTCTTCGTCTTTGCTACGCAATAAACCGGCATTTCCCGCGTTGGTATCGGGACATGCCGCGTCTCTGCGCGCAGCGGTGCGGAATTCATGCCGTCGCATTTATTTTTGCAATTCCCCAATTTATTGAGTACCTTTGCGCGATAAAGCGCCGTAACAGATTCTTCGATGAAGCAAACATTCCCACAAGTTCTTTGCGCCCTGGCCATCGCGGTCATTTTCAGCGGTTGCAGCGGCATGAACGCCCTGCTCAAAAGCGGACAGCCCGACCGCATCTACTCCAAGGCGCTGGAGTACTACGAAAAGGAGAAGTGGCAGCGCGCCTCGACGCTCTTCGAGGGGGCGCAGCACTACTATATCGGCACGCAGCGCGAGGATTCGATCTCCTACTTCAACGCCCGCTGCAAGTTCAAGAGCCGCGACTACGACGCCGCATCGATGCTCCTGGACGAGTTCCGCCGCAAGTTCGGCCGCAGCGTCTTCATCGAGGAGGCCGAGGGGATGTACGCCATGTGTTTCTACTACCTCGCGCCCGGGCCTTCGCGCGACCAGACGATAACTACCCAGGCGCTGATCGCCATCAACGAGTTCGTCTCGCACTACCCCGACAGCCAATATACGGACAATTTCCTGAAAATCAACGAGGAGCTGACCGAACGGCTGCAAGAGAAAGCCTACCTCAACGCCTACACCTACTACAAGATCGGACGCTACAACGCGGCCATCACGGCGCTGAAGAACGCACTGAAAGAATATCCCGAGAGCAAGCGGCGCGAGGAGATCATGTACCTGATCGTCGACGCCAGCTACCGGTTCGCCAGCAACTCGATCGCTTCGAAGCAGACCGACCGCTATCTGGCGATGCTGGATTCCTACCTCTCGTTCAAAGAGGCCTATCCCGAATCGCCCCGCATGAAAGAAGCGGAGCGCATGGCCCAGCACGCACGCGACTATTTGGATCGCAACAACAAAGAAAACAACATATAACGATGGAAATCAAGAAAAACATCCCCAACAACACCGTCACCCGCAAGTTGGTCGACCTGGACAAGGAAACGGGCAACATCTACGAAACCGTCAACATCATCGCCCGCCGTGCCAACCAGATTTCGACCGAGCTGAAAACCGAACTCAACCGCAAGCTCGCCGACTTCTCCTCGCCCACCGACACGATGGAGGAGACCTTCGAGAACCGCGAGCAGATCGAGATTTCGCGTTACTACGAGCGGCTGCCCAAACCCGTGATCATCGCCACGGAGGAGTTCCTCGACGACGAACTTTTCTACAAAGAGAACAAGCCCGAGGCGGAAGCATAGTTCCGCACTTACCTGCATGCAGACCGAGCGACCCGCATATCCTGCGCTCCGAGGACGCCGCATTCTGTTGGGCATCACCGGCAGCATAGCGGCCTACAAGGCGGCCGTGCTCTGCCGCTTGTTGAAGACGGCAGGCGCCGAGGTGCGCGTGGTGATGACGCCCCTGGCCAAGCAGTTCATCACTCCGCTGACGATGGCCACGCTCTCGAAGAACCCGATCCTGGTCGAATTCTTCGATCCCGAGAACGGCGCCTGGAACTCCCATGTCTCGCTCGGCGAATGGGCCGATTGCTACCTGATCGCCCCGGCTACGGCCAATACGCTGGCCAAGATGCGCACAGGCGTTGCCGACAACCTGCTGCTGACCGCCTATCTTTCGGCCCGTTGTCCCGTTGTCGTGGCACCTGCCATGGACTTGGACATGTACGCCCATCCCGCCACGCAGGAAAACCTGCGCGAGCTGGCCGCACGAGGGGTGAAGATCGTCGAACCCGCCGAAGGAGAATTGGCGAGCGGCCTGGTGGGCAAAGGACGCATGGCCGAGCCGGAACAGATCGCGGCCTTTCTGCACACGCTGTTTTCGCAGACTCCCGGAAACGTTCCCTCCGAAGGAAACCCCTCCGGCGGATCGACCGGGCATCCGGGTTCTGCGGCACCGGCACCTGCTTCTTCTGCCGGGCCGCTGGCCGGCAAGCGCTTCGTCGTCACGGCCGGCGCTACGGTCGAAGCCATCGACCCGGTGCGTTTCATCTCCAACCGCTCGACCGGCAAGATGGGATATGCCATCGCCGGCGAATTGGCCCGGCGCGGTGCCGGTGTGGTGCTCGTGAGCGGCCCCACGGCGCTGCCCACCCCTGCGGGCGTCGAGCGGCGCGACGTCGTGTCGGCCGACGAGATGTTCGATGCGACGGTCGAGGCTTTCGACCAGGCCGACGGAGCCGTCATGTGCGCCGCCGTGGCCGACTATACGCCCGCCGAGGTCTCGGACGTGAAAATCAAGAAAGACGACGGCGGGCTGACTCTCACGCTGCGCCGCACGCGCGACATCGCCGCCCATCTGGGCGTCTGCAAAGGCAGCCGCCTCGTGGTCGGCTTCGCGCTGGAGACCGACCACGAGGAAGCCAACGCCGAGGCGAAGCTCGCCCGGAAGCATTTCGATTTCATCGTGCTCAACTCCCTGCGCGACGCCGGGGCCGGCTTCGGCGTCGACACCAACAAAGTGACGTTCATCGACCGCAGCGGCCGCCAAGAGCTGCCGCTGATGGCCAAAACCGAGGTCGCCGCGCATATCGCACAGAAAATCGAATCCCTGCTAAAATAATCCCGCCATGTTACGCCGCCTTTCGGTCGAAAACTACGCCTTGATCGACTCGCTCGTTCTGGAACCCGACCCGCATCTGAACATCATCACGGGCGAGACGGGCGCAGGCAAGTCGATCCTGCTGGGGGCGCTGGGGCTGCTATTGGGCGCCCGCAGCGACCTTTCGGCCGTCAAGGACACGACGCGCAACTGCGTGGTGGAGGGGACGTTCGACCTCACGGGCCGCGGTTTGGAGCCGTTTTTCGAGGAAAACGACCTCGACTACGCGCCGCAGACCACCCTCACGCGCATCCTCACCCCGGCGGGCAAAAGCCGCTCGTTCATCAATGATCTACCCGTGCAGTTGACCCTGCTGCGCGAGTTGGGCACCCGGCTGATCGACATCCATTCGCAACATCAGAATCTGATTCTCTCGTCGGAAGAGTTCCGCATATCGGCCCTCGACACCGTGGCCGGCAACGGAGCGCTCCTGACCCAGTATACAGCCCAATATAAGCAGCTCAACGAGCTGAAACAGCACCTCGCCGCCCTGCGCGAAGCCGCCGAAGAAGGGCGCCGCAACGAGGAGTGGCTGCGCTTCCTGACCGAAGAACTCACAGCCGCCAACCTGCGTGCCGGCGAGCAGGCCGAGATCGAAGAAGAATTGGCCGTGCTGGAGAACGCCGACCGCATCGGCGAAGCCCTCGCCGGCCTGCGCAACGCCCTGGACACCGACGAGACGGGCGTGCTGCCGCAGCTCAAAGCGGCAGAAACAGAGCTGGCGCACGCTGGCGCCCACTATCCCCCTGCGGCCGAATATGCCGCACGCATCCGTTCGGCGATCGAGGAGCTGAAAGACATCGCCCGTTCGGCTGCCGGCGAGAGCGAACGCATCGACGCCGATCCGGCGCGTCTGGCCAAACTCTCGGCCCGGCTCGACACCCTGCTGGCCCTGCAACAGAAGCACCGCGTCCCAGGCGAAACCGAACTCATCGCCTTGCGCGACCGGAGCGCCGCACAATTAGCAGCCATCGACCATGGCAGCGACGAGATCGAAGCGGCCGAAGAAGCCCTACAGCAGGCCCGCGCGAAAACCGAGGCGCTGGCCGAGCGGCTCCGCAAGGCCCGCACCAAGGCGGCCCCGGCATTCGCCAAGAGCATCTGCGCCACATTGGCCCGCCTGGGAATGCCCGAAACCGTGTTCGAAACGACGATCGTCCCGACCGACCTCGGCCGCACGGGTGCCGACGAAGTAGATTTTCTTTTCTCGGCCAACCGCGGCGCCAAACCCCTGCCGATCGAGAAGATCGCCTCGGGCGGCGAACTGTCGCGCGTGATGCTGGCGCTCAAGGCGCTGCTTGCCGACCGGATGCAGCTGCCCACGATCATCTTCGACGAAATAGACACCGGCGTCTCGGGCCGCATCGCCGACGCGATGGGCGAAATCATCGCCCAGCTCTCCGCCACGATGCAGGTGATCGACATCACGCACTTGCCGCAGGTGGCTTCCAAGGGTTCGGCCCACTTCGTGGTCTCGAAGCAGGCGGGCCGCACCTCGATCGCACGGTTGACAGACGAGGAGCGCGTTACCGAAATCGCCAAGATGCTTTCGGGCAACACCGTGACCGACGCCGCTCTGGCCCAGGCCCGCATTTTATTAGGTTAGAGAGACTTACCGTTCCTGCATGAAACCGATTCTCGAACTCGCGGCTGCGAACCGGCAGCGCGCGCACGCGATCATCCGCGCACTCCGGCTGGAGGAAATCTGGCGCTCCGTGGGCGCCGAACCGCGGCTCGTCGGCTCGCTCCGCATGGGCCTGCTGGTCAAACACCGCGACATCGATTACCACATCTACTCACCCCAACTGCGTCTGTCGGACAGCTTCGCCGCCATAGCCCGGCTCGCGGAGAACGCCCGCATCCGCCGGGTCGAATTCGCCAACCTGCTCGACGCACCCGACCGATGTCTCGAATGGCACGTCTGGTACGAAGACGAAGAAGGGCAGACATGGCAGATCGACATGATCCACATGGAGGCCGGGTCGCCGTGGGACGGCTGGTTCGAAGGCGTGGCCGACCGCATCACGGCCGCTCTGGCCGAAGAGACCCGCAACGCCATCCTGCGGCTCAAATACGAAACGCCCGACGAGCGTAAGATTCCCGGCATCGCCTACTACATGGCCGTGCTGCGCGACGGCGTACGCACCTGGCCGCAGTTCGAAGAATGGCTGGCGGCGCATCCGCTCGACGGCATCATCGAATGGATGCCGGAAAATCCCGAAACCGAGGAAAAATAAGAGCCGTCCGAAAGGGCTGCGCAACGATCATCCAACAACAAGAGGGCGCCTACTATTGAGGCGCCCTCTTGTTTTATCGCTGCCGCCACCGTTGCACGATCGCCTCGCCCTTGAAATAGATGACCAGCGAGCCGACAATCACGATCATGCCGGCCACCGTACTGAAATGGGGATATTCGCCGGGCAGCATGGTCCAGCTCAACACGGCGCCCAAAACAGGATTGATCAACCGGCACATGTTGATGTCGCTGACTTTCGCACCCGGGCTGCGCAGCGCCATGAACCAGAAGCTGAAAGCAAAAACCGAAATGAAGACCAACACCCCGAGACTGGCGTAAAACCCCGCCGGCAGCGACCAGAAAGGCCGGAATCCCTCGGCCGCGACGCCCGCTCCATAGATCAGCAATCCACCGAAAAACATCTGCACGGCATTCAGAAAGATAGGATCGACCCGCCCTTTTTCCTCCGAGACCGAAATCGCCGAATAGCCCTGGAACACGATGGAGACCAGCAGCAGCACGATGCCCCCGATGCTGCGCCAGTCGAGCGGTGCGCCGTCGCTCCCGGTGCCGACGATGAGCAGCAGCCCCGCAAGGCTGACCAGCAGGCTGACCGCCTTGTAGCGGTTGAGCCGGTCGTCGCTGGCCACCAGATGGGCCAACAGCACGTTGATCAACGGCGTGAGGCCCATGACGATCGACCCGATGGCCCCGCTGACGAAATCGACGCCGAAGTAGAAAGCCGTATACCCCATGAACATGTTGATGAGGATCAAGTTGCCGAAAAGCCGGCGATTCCGCACGATCTCGCGCCCCATGCCGCGATGCCACGTATAGGCGAAAAGAATGATTCCGACGACCGTGAAACGCAGGCCCGCGAAGTTCATCGGCGTGAAGCCGTAGCTCAATCCCTGCTTGATGAACGGATTGACGATCGCCCACAGCACCGACGCCAGGACAGCATAGAGAATACCTTTTTTCATGATTTGCACAATTCCGCCGCAAAGGTAACAAAAACCGGCCATAAAAAACGCACAGCCCACCCACCGAACCACGGCCAAAGCACGAGAAAAGGCGAAGAAAGGAATACAAAGAAAGATGGAGAAAGTAGGGAAAGACGGAGAGGGAGAGGAAAAATGATGGGGAAGATGGAGAAAGACGGAGAGGATGGGAAAAATAATGGGAAGGAGGAGAGTGAGCGAAGGATAGGATGGGGATGGGTGCAGATGGGATGAGTAGGATGACGCCTTCGACAAGCCGAATGCAGAGCCGAATCAGCCAGCCTATCCCAAAAAAAGAGCGGGACGGACGTGCCGTATCATAATACGTTTCATCCGTCCCGTTCGGGGATGTTGCGAAAATATCCGCTTGGGGATCTTATGGGCCGATTACATCATGCCGCCCATACCGCCTGCGGGCATCGGGGGCATGGCGGGCTGCTCCGACTTCTTCTCGGCCAGCACGCATTCGGTCGTCAGGAACATCGACGCGATCGACGCCGCGTTCTCCAAAGCCACGCGCGACACCTTCGTCGGGTCGATGATACCGGCCTTGAGCATGTCCTCGTACTTGTCGTCGCGGGCGTTGTAGCCGAAGGCATCCTTACCCTCGCGCACCTTGTTGACCACGACCGAACCCTCGCCGCCAGCATTGGCAACGATCTGGCGCAGCGGCTCTTCGATGGCGCGTTTGACGATCTGGATACCCGTCGTCTGGTCGTCGTTGGCACCCTTCATGCCCTCCAGCGCAGCCGTAGCGCGGATGTAGGCCACGCCGCCGCCCGGAACGATACCTTCCTCGACAGCGGCACGTGTAGCGGCCAGCGCATCGTCGACGCGATCTTTCTTCTCTTTCATTTCGACCTCCGTAGCGGCACCGACATAGAGCACGGCCACACCGCCGGCCAGCTTGGCCAGACGCTCCTGCAACTTCTCCTTGTCATAGTCCGACGTGGCCTTCTCGATCGAGGCGCGGATCTGCGCCACGCGGGCTGCGATCTCCTCTTTCTTGCCGGCACCGTCGACTATGGTGGTGTTCTCCTTGTTGAGCGTTACCTTGTCGGCCGTACCAAGCATTTCGAGCGAAGCATCCTCGATCTTCATGCCCTTGTCGGTCGAGATGACCGTAGCGCCGGTCAGCACGGCGATGTCCTCCAGCATCTCCTTGCGGCGGTCGCCGAAGCCCGGAGCCTTGCAGGCGGCGATCTTCAGCGTGCCGCGCAGCTTGTTGACCACCAGGGCCGACAGCGCCTCGCCGTCGACATCCTCGGCGATGATCAGCAGCGAACGACCGCTCTGGGCCACAGGCTCCAGAACGCCCATCAGCTCCTTCATGGTCGAAATCTTCTTGTCCGTGATCAAGATGTAGGGCTTCTCCAGCTGGGCCTCCATCTTCTCGGGATCGGTAATGAAGTAGGCCGAGATGTAACCGCGATCGAACTGCATGCCCTCGACCACCTCGACGTGCGTCTCCGTGCCCTTGGCCTCCTCGACAGTGATGACACCCTCCTTGTTGACCTTCGACATCGCCTCGGCGATGAGCTTGCCGATGTTCTCGTCGTTATTGGCCGAGATGGTGGCTACCTGCTCGATCTTGGCGAAGTCGGAACCCACCTC
>JAIECN010000008.1 GCA_029068505.1 Alistipes sp. | reverse complement strand
TGTGTACACGAGACAGCCGGATCGCTCCGCACCGGCGCCGGTGCGGAGTAAAACGATGCGGGTCGCCGGAAAGGGCGGCCGTCGGAATGGCGGTGCCGCTATGGGAGCGGCGCTGCAAAAAGTCGGATGGCGGGGATCAGAGGTCGTCGTCGGAGCCGTCGCCCGAGTCGGAGTTGTCGTCCTGGATTTCGTCGGCTCCCTTGATTTCGTCGTCGAAGTAGTCTTTTTCGTCTTCCTCCTGGGAGTTGTCGTCGATCTTCACGTCGATCTTCACTAAATAGGCGGTATCATCGGTATCGAACGGCACGGCATAGAAAAAATCGCCGTTGGGCTTGTCGACGCGCATCATCGCGTCGGTGAATCCTACGGGGTACTTCTCTTTGACAGCCTCCTGCATTTCGGGGCTGAGATTGCGGAAACTTGTTACAATATGCTTCTTCACCATACTTTGTTTGGCCTTGTGTGGATGCGAAAATTTTTTGCAAGTATAAACAAAATTTGCCTATCGTACGTCATCTGCAATTTTTTTTTGCATTTTTTTTGTTTTTGGCGGTGCTTACGAACAAATTATGTACCTTTACACGAGTTATAGGGCATTTTTTATGAGTCGCACCAAGATCGAAGAGCTGCGCCGGCAGCTCGAATATCATAACCACAAGTATTATGTCGAGAACGCTCCCGTGATTTCCGACTACGAGTTCGACGCCATGATGCGCGAACTGCTGGAGCTGGAGCGGCTGCATCCCGAGTGGGCCGATCCCGATTCGCCCACCGTGCGCGTGGGCAGCGACATTACGGCCGAGTTCGAGACCGTGCGGCACCGCTATCCGATGCTTTCGCTGGGCAACACCTATTCGCTCGACGAGTTGCACGAGTTCCTGGCCCGCATCGGGCGCGAGGAGGGGCAGGTCGAATACGTCTGCGAGCTGAAGTTCGACGGCACGGCCATTTCGCTGACTTACGAGCAGGGGCGTCTGGTGCGTGCCGTGACGCGCGGCGACGGCGTGGCGGGCGACGACGTGACGGCCAACATCCGCACGGTGCGCTCGGTGCCCTTGAAGCTGCGCGGCAGCGGCTGGCCCTCCCATTTCGAAATCCGGGGCGAGGTGCTGATGCCCTATACTTCGTTCGACAAGATCAACGCCGAGCGCGAGGCCGCCGGCGAGACGCTTTTCGCCAATCCGCGCAATGCTGCGGCCGGGACGCTCAAGCAGCAGTCGTCGGCTGTCGTGGCGCGGCGCGGGTTGGATTGCACGCTCTACCAGCTCGCGGGCGACGATCTGCCGTTCGCCACCCACTGGGAGAGTTTGCAGAAAGCGCGCGAGTGGGGTTTCAAGGTCTCGGAGCATACGCGCATATGCCGCAGCGAGGCGGAGATCGATGCTTTCATCGCCCATTGGGACGAGGCGCGGCGCGAGCTGCCTTTCCCGACCGACGGCGTGGTCATCAAGGTCGACGACTTCGCAGTCCGGCGCCGGATCGGCTTCACGGCCAAGGCACCCCGATGGGCCGTGGCCTACAAGTTCAAGGCCGAACAGGCTTTGACCCGCTTGACGAGCGTCGACTTCCAGGTCGGCCGCACGGGGGCCGTGACTCCCGTGGCGAACCTGGAACCCGTGCAGCTGGCCGGCACCACGGTGCGCCGGGCCACGCTTCACAACGCCGAGCAGATGGCGCTGCTCGACATCCGTCCGGGCGACATGGTTTATGTGGAGAAAGGCGGCGAGATCATCCCCAAGATCACGGGTGTGGAGCTTGCCGAGCGTCCGGCCGACAGCCGGCCTTTCGAGTATATCGACCGCTGTCCCGAGTGCGGCACGCCGCTGGTGCGCTACGAGGGCGAGGCCAAGCACTATTGCCCCAACCAGAGCGGCTGCCGGCCCCAGATTATCGGCCGCATCATCCACTTCATTCGCCGCAAGGCGATGGATATCGAGGGGCTGGGCGAGGAGACCGTGGAACTGCTCTACGAGAACGGGCTGCTGCACGACATATCGGATCTCTACGATCTGCGGGCGCCGCAGCTGGCCCCGCTGCCCCGCCTGGGCGAGAAGTCGGCCGAGAACATCGTGCGGTCGATCCGCGCGTCGCTGGAGGTGCCGTTCCACCGGGTGCTGTTCGGTTTGGGCATCCGGTTCGTCGGCGAGACGACAGCCAAATATCTGGCCGAGCATTTCCGTTCGCTCGACGCCGTGATGCACGCTTCGCGCGAGGAGCTGGTCGAGGCCGACGAGGTGGGCGCCAAGATCGCCGACGCCATCGCCGACTATTTCGCCGATGCGGAGAACCTGCGGATCATCGGGCGGCTGCGCGATGCCGGGCTGCGGCTGGAGGCCGAGGAGCGGGCGCGGGCGTCAGAAGCGCTGGCGGGCAAAAGTTTCGTCATCTCGGGCAAGTTCGTGCGGCATGGCCGCGACGAGATGAAGGAGCTGATCGAGCTGCACGGCGGCCGCAACCTCGCGGCCGTATCGGCCAACGTGGATTATATAGTGGCCGGAGAAAACATGGGGCCGGCCAAGCTCAAGAAAGCCGAAAAGCTGGGCATCCGGATCATTTCCGAGGAGGAGTTCGAAGCCATGATCGGGGGCGGACATGCCGCATCCGGACAGGAAACGTCTCCGGTTGGCGTGAAACCGGACGCTACGCCGGCGCAAGGGTCGCTTTTCTGATTCTGCCCGGGTGCCCGCATGGAATGTTGTAAGCTATTACGAATCCGCCGTCCGACAACGCGGCCAAACCATAACACAAAAACTATGTTAAACCACAAACTTGCAGGCGTAGGAGTTGCGATGATAACTCCTTTTACTCCCGAAGGACGGGTCGACTACGAAGCGTTGGCCCGCATGATCGACTACGTGATCGAGGGCGGCGTGGACTATATCGTGGCGCTCGGAACCACGGCCGAAACGCCGACGCTCTACATGCCCGAGCGTGCCGTGATCGCGATGTTCATCACCAACCACATCGCCGGGCGCGTGCCCCTGGTGATCGGCTGCGGCGGCAATTCGACGTCGGAGGTGCTCGACCAGCTGCGCGAATTCGACCTGCGGGGCGCCGACGCCATCCTGAGCGTGACGCCCTATTACAACAAGCCCTCGCAGGAGGGTCTCTACCAGCATTTCCGCACCGTGGCGGAGCATTCGCCGCTGCCCGTGATCCTCTACAACATACCCGGGCGCGCCGGCGTCAATATGACGGCCGAGACCACGTTGCGGTGCGCCCGCGATCTGGACAACGTGATCGGCATCAAGGAGGCGTCGGGCAACATAGACCAGATCCAGCGCATCCTCGACGGCCGGCCGGCGGATTTTCTGGTTTTGTCGGGCGACGACGGC
This sequence comes from Alistipes sp., assembly GCA_029068505.1. GTDB lineage: Bacteria > Bacteroidota > Bacteroidia > Bacteroidales > Rikenellaceae > Alistipes. Next base: position 16,367 of record JAIECN010000008.1, on the reverse strand, counting down.
ATGGTGCTGCCCATCATGCAGCGCGGTGGCGACGGGGTTATTTCCGTGGCAGCCAATGCGTTTCCGCAGCGGTTCATGCAGTGCGTGAACCATGCCAAGGCGGGGGATTTCGAACAAGCCGAGAAGGAGTTCGCGGCGCTCGACGAGGCCGTCAAGGCGCTCTTCGCCGAGGGAAATCCCGTAGGCGTGAAGTGTGCGCTTTCGGTGATGGGCAAGATCGGCTCCACGGTGCGCCTGCCGCTGGTCGAAGGATCGGCGCAGCTGGTCGGGAAGTTCCGAACTTTGATCGCCGAATACGATTTGCGATAAATAAGCGTTAGTCCAAGGAAAGTGCGCCTGCCGATGAAACGATTCTTGCAACTGCTTCTGTTTTTGCCGCTGGTTGCGGCTGCCAAAACGCCTGTCGAGGAGGATATCATCGACCGGACGTTCGATTCCTCGTCGCCTTATTACCATACCGCTCTGATGATGCGCTACAACGCCGGTGACCGGACGATGACGGACGACGATTACCATTACCTCTATTATGGTTATGCCTACCAGGACGGTTACAAGCCTTTGGCGGCCAATCCCGAGTTGGACAAGTTGCTGTTGTTGGTCTCGGGTCTCGACCCCGACAAGCCGGATCGTGCGGTGCTGGAATCGGTCATTTCCACGGGCCGCGACGTACTGGCGCGCGATCCGTTCAGCCCCAAGGTGCTCAACGTGATGGCCTTCGCCTATGATGCCTTGGGCGACAAGGAGCAGGCCGCCGCCTATGCGGCCCGCATGAACGGCGTCTTGCGCGCGATCCTTGCTTCGGGCGACGGCTTGACGCAGAAGACCCCGCGCCATGTGTTGATGTTCGATCATGCGCTCGACGTCATGGATGTCGAGGGACTGGCTTATGGCAAGGCCCGCATCATCAGCCGCACGGTAGAATTCATCCCTCTTGCTGCACCCTATGTGGTGGAGGGCAAGAAGCGCCGCGGCTTCTATTTCGATTTCGGCCGCGTCTATTGGAACAAGCCTGAAGGGTATACCTACAAGCGCGACCGGACGTGGCAGTTCAACAACCTCAAACCCCGCGAATACAAATGATCCGACGTCTGTTTTGTCTTTTGATGCTTGCGTTGTCCCTGGCGGCCTGCAAGAAAGAGGAGCTTCCTCCTGTAATGCTTGAGCTGGGGCAGACGGAGGTATTTCTTTCGTTTCAGGAAGGGGCTGCGGCGACGTGTCTGGTTACGGCCGCCCACGGAGGCTGGACGCTCTCCGTCGAGGGCGACGGATTTCTGGCGGAGCCGCTCAGCGGAGGGGCCGGCGAAACGGTCGTGACGATCACTTCGACGGTCGAAAACACCGGAAAGAACCATCGCTCCCTGGGCAGCATCCGGGTGCGGCCCGAGCGGGGTGCAGCTCCGCAAGAGATCGATGTGGTGCAGTTGCCGGAGGCCGCGCCGCGGGCGTTCTTCATGTTCTTCATCGGCACCAGCTTGCAGTCGTTCTTCGATTACAATCTTGAGCAGGCGCTGAACGTCATGGACTCTTCCACCCCCGGCGACAGCCATGTGGTTGCTTTCTGCCGGGTCGGCGGGGTGTGGCAGATCGTCCGGCTCGACTACGATCCGGAGCAAGGCAAGGGCGTGCGGACGTCGATCCGGACTTTTCCGCAGGTCGATCGCAGCGATCCGGCGTTCATTACCGAGGTGTTGGAATGGATGAAACTCTATTTCCCTGCCCGGGAATACGGTCTGGCCATCGGGGGCCACGGTACGGGATGGCTGCCCGTCGGATATTCGGTCTATGGCCGTAGTGCGCTCCGAATCGGCTTCGACGAGCAGAAGATCGCCACGGACGGCTATCCGTTGACACGTTATTACGGCGAGAGCGGTTCCGCGTTCGATGTGGATGAAATCGCCGGCAGTCTTCAGGCCACCGGGATCCGTTTCGATTACATCATCTTCGACGATTGTTTCATGTCCAATATCGAGACGCTCTATGTCATGCGCAATACGGCGCGCTATATCTTGGCGTCGCCGTGCGAGGTGATGGACAAGGGATTTCCTTACCAGTATGTGGTGCCGGCCCTGACTGCATCGGATGCACCGCTCGAAGAACGGTTGCAGACGGTGTGCGAGAAGTACCAGGAATTTTATCTGAACGAATACGATCCCCGCTATCCTTCGGCATGCGTCGCCATGGTCGACTGCGGGCAGATCGATGCCTTGGCCGCTACTGCGCGTCAACTCTTCGCCAGCGGCTCGGGCACCTGCGATCCTGCGCAGTTGCAGCACTACGAGGGGCTTTCGCGCCATTTGTTCTACGATTTCCGGCAGTATGCCGAGCAGATCGCCACCGATGTCGGTGCACTGGAAAATTTCCGCCGGCAGTTCGACCTGACTTTCCCGCCGGCGTGCCGGCTCAACACCCCGAGTTTCTATTCGTGGTACAGCCGTCCTCTCTTGATACCGATCGATTATTATTCGGGGGTGACGTGCAGCGCTCCGTCGGAGGTCTATCCCGACGAGAACCGGCAGACCGAGTGGTGGCGCGCCACGCACTGACGTTCGGCAGGATTCCCTGCTATTCCATCGTCACTTTGAAATAGGATGCTCCGCTTCGCCGGGCAGCCTCCAGACCGACGGCCGAATCCTCGAAGACGAGCGTTTCGCCCGGTGCGGCCTTTTCGCGCCGCATCGCTTCCAGAAAGCAGTCGGGCGCCGGTTTGCTGTGCGCTATGTCGAGACCGGCCAGTATGCCGTCGACCTGACCGAGGCCCAAGTGACGCATCACGTTGTCGATATTTTCCCGGCTGCCCGTCGAGACGATCCACACGCGGCCTCCTTGCCTGCGGAACTGCTGGCAGAACTCCCACAGCGGCCGGTTGAGCCGCACGGAATCGAAGAAAGCAGGGTAGAGGGCTATTTTGCGGAGGCGCAGTCGTTCGCGTTCGGCCGCATCGGCGAAGCCGTAGGCAGTCAGAAATTCGTCGCACCGCATGCCGAAATAGCGGGCGAGGTATTCTTCTTCGGTGAGCGGATAGCCGGCTTCGCCCAGCGCCGCGACGTATGCCCGGGCATTGGCGCGGCGGGTGTCGACCAGCGTGCCGTCGAAATCCAGCAGAATGAGTTTGATGCGCCGACCGTCCGTCATGGCAGGGGAGACGTCTTGTCCGTCAGTCGAACGACTGCATGCCCGACTGGGCGATCTGCATCAGCCGCTGGTACTCGGAGGGGGTGAGTTCCATGAAGAAGTAGTGCACCGGATCGACCCGCATGCCGTTGAACCGCACTTCGTAGTGGAGGTGGGGCGCCAGCGAAAGACCCGTGTCGCCCGAGCGGGCGATGATGTCGCCGCGCTTGACCTGCTGGCCTTTGCGGACGTCGATTTTCGACAGGTGGTTGTAGGAGGTTTCGTAACCGTTGCCGTGGTCGATCACCACGGTTTGCCCCGATGTCGAGTTGCGCAGCGCCACGTCGCGCACCACGCCGTCGGCCGTGGCGAAGACGCGCGAACCTTCCGGCACGGTATAGTCCACGCCCTGATGCGATTGCAAGGTCTTGTAGAAGGGATGGATACGCATGCCGTACGATGCGGTGAGCAGCGTCAGCCGTTTGTTGATGACCGGTTGGATGGCCGGAATGTTGTTGCAGAGCCGCCCGATGGAGTCGACCTGCGCTTGCAGTCCGTGGTAGGTCGCGTTGAGGGCGGCGAGCCGCTCTTCGAACCGGTCGGTGCGGTCGCGCAGGTCGTGTTTGAGTTCGCGGGGCGTGCGGCTCACGAGCGATTCGTAGGTCGTGCCCTGCCTGCGGTCGGGATCGGCATCGGAGTCGTAGGGGTCCGATTCGAAAAGGATGCGGAAGACGTTGCGGTCGCGGGCCGACAGATTGTCCAGCACCGAAGCCAGCGAGTCGTAGCGTTGCGTGAGGACGTCGTATTCGCGGCGCAGTCCGTCGGTCGAATGCTTGAGCGTGTACTCCACCGGAGTGTCGAAAAAGAGCGAAAAGCCCAGGTAGTAGAGCATGGCCACGCCCGTCCAAACGAAGAAGTGCACCGTCGCCCGGATGATGTTCTGTTTGCGGCGTCTGCGCCTGCGGAGTTTTTCTATATCTTTCTTGCCGGCCATGTTACAACATTTCGAAATGGGTTTCGCGCATCTGCTCTATGAACTTGTCGTATTCCTCGGGCGTCATGTTGCGGTTGAAATAGTTTATCGGATTGACGGGCGTGCCCATATGGATCACTTCGTAGTGGAGGTGGGGCGCCGTCGAACCGCCCGTGTTGCCTACCTCGCCGATGATCTGGCCGCGCATCACCTTGTCGCCCGGTTTTACAAGAATCTTGCTCAAATGGGCGTAGCGGGTCTGGTAGCCGAATTTGTGGTTCAGCAGCACCTGCTGTCCGTAGCCGCGCTTGGGTTCGCCGCGGTCGGTGCGCTGCACCACGGCGTCGCCCGTGGCGTAGACCGGCGTGCCGCGGTCGCAGCCCAGGTCGATGCCCTGGTGGGCGATGATGCGGTGGTAGATCGGGTGCATGCGGCGCGGGTTGAATGCGCCGATATGGTTGTTGTGCAGTGCTTTGCGGTCGATGGGCCAGATGGCCGGAATCGCCGCGGCCAGCCGCGCCTTGTCTTTCGAGAGGGTCTGCAATTCGTCGAACGACACCGACTCCAGATAGAGCGTGCGGGCCAGCGCATCGAGCTGGCGCCACGTGCCCGTCATCAGGGGGGCGAATTCGTCGTCGGCCAGCGAGGCGTATTTTTCGTCCGGATAGGGCTGCCATACCCCGGCGATCGAGAGCGTGTCGGTCGAGAAGAGCGTGCGGTAGACATGGTTGTCCCGATGGCGGATTTCATCCACCTGGCGCTGGGCCGCACGGATGCGGTCTTGCAGGATGCGGTATTTGATGATCAGCTCGCGGTTCTCGCGGTCGATGCGGTACATTTTGGGCGTCTGGAATAAATAGGAGAACAGCACGTTGGCGATCGACACCAGGATGAAGCCGATCAGAATCTTGCGCAGCAGGCGGTAGATGCGCAGCCGGAACGGCGCCCGTGCCGTTTCGTGCGTCGGCTTGGGCGGAAGCGTCCGCTGTTCGGAGGTATCTGATTTTTGCGTCATCGTTCGTAAAAAACTGTTCGGTCTACGATGCAAATTTAAGTTTAATTGTGTAATTTTGCAACCCGATATGTAATAACGGTAAAATCGAATCAAACAATATAGAATGGAATCTGCAAAAATTCGCCAGGCTTTTCTGGACTTTTTCGAAAGTAAGGGACATGCCATCGTGCCGTCGGCGCCGATGGTCGTCAAGGGCGACCCGACGCTGATGTTCACCAATGCGGGCATGAACCAGTTCAAGGATATTTTCCTGGGCAATGCGCCCCGCAAATACCCGCGTGCAGCCGATACGCAGAAGTGTCTGCGCGTCTCGGGCAAGCACAACGACCTGGAGGAGGTGGGACACGACACCTATCACCACACGATGTTCGAAATGCTGGGCAACTGGTCGTATGGCGATTACTTCAAAAAGGAGGCCATCGAGTGGGCCTGGGAGCTGTTGCACGAGGTCTACAAGCTGCCGGCCGAGCGGATGTACGCCACCGTCTTCGAAGGCTGCGAGGAGGACGGCGTGCCGTTCGACCAGGAAGCCTACGACTACTGGAAGCGCTTCCTGCCCGAGGATCACATCATCCGCGGCAACAAGCACGACAACTTTTGGGAGATGGGCGAAACCGGCCCTTGCGGCCCCTGCTCCGAAATCCATTTCGACCTGCGCGACGAGGCCGAAATCGCCCTCAAGCCCGGCCGCGAAATGGTCAACCAGAGCCATCCGCAGGTAATCGAGATATGGAACCTCGTTTTCATGCAGTTCAACCGCAAGGCCAACGGTTCGTTGGAGGAGTTGCCCGCGCGCAACGTCGACACCGGCATGGGTTTCGAGCGTCTCTGCATGATCCTGCAAGGCAAGAAATCCAATTACGATACCGACGTCTTCCAGCCTACGATCGGGCGCATCGCCGCCTTGTCGGGCAAGCAGTACGGCGCCGACGCCAAGGCCGACGTGGCCATGCGCGTGATCGCCGACCACCTGCGCGCCATCGCCTTTTCGATCGCCGACGGGCAGCTACCCTCGAACGTCAAGGCCGGATATGTCATCCGCCGCATCCTGCGCCGTGCCGTGCGCTACGGCTATACCTACCTCGGCTTCACGGAGCCGACGCTCTGCCGGCTGGTCGCCGGTCTCGTCGAGCAGATGGGCGGGCAGTTCCCCGAGCTGAAGGCCCAGCAGGCGCTGATCGAGAAGGTCATCGAGGAGGAGGAGGCTTCGTTCCTGCGTACGCTGGCCACGGGCATCAACCTGCTCGACGGCGTGATCGCCCGCACGAAGACCGAGGGCAAGAAGGCGATTTCCGGCGCCGATGCTTTCGAGTTGTACGACACGTTCGGTTTCCCGATCGACCTGACGGAACTTATAGCCCGCGAGCAGGGCGTAGGGGTCGATCTCGAAGCCTTCGACAAGGAGTTGCAGGCCCAGAAGGAGCGTTCGCGCAACGCTGCGGCCGTCGATACCGACGACTGGGTGGAGCTGTTTCCGCTGCGCGAAAGCGTGTTCACGGGCTACGATACCCTCGTCGACCAGGTGCGCATCGCCCGCTATCGTCGTGTGACGAGCAAGGGCAAGGCTTCCTACCAGCTGGTCTTCGACCGCACGCCGTTCTACGGCAATTCGGGCGGTCAGATCGGCGATGTCGGTGCGATCGAGAGCGCCAACGAACGGGTCGAGGTCGTCGCGACCGAAAAGGAGAACGGTCTGATCATACATATTGTCAATAATCTGCCGGAGAATCCGGCGGCGACTTTCACGGCCCGTGTCGATGCTGAAAAGCGCCAGTCGGCCGCCAACAATCACTCGGCCACCCACCTCATGCACGCCGCCCTGCGCAAGGTGCTGGGCGCCCATGTGGAGCAGAAGGGTTCGATGGTGACGCCCGAAATCCTGCGCTTCGACTTCTCGCACTTCCAGAAAGTCACGCACGAGGAGCTGCGCGAGGTGGAGAAGCTGGTCAACAAGGCGATCCGCGCCAACCATCCGCTCCAGGAGAAACGCGATGCCACCAAGGAGGAGGCTGCGGCGGCCGGAGCCATGATGCTCTTCGGCGAGAAGTACGGCGACCGCGTGCGCATGGTGCGCTTCGGCGATTCGGTCGAGTTGTGCGGCGGTACGCATACCAGCGCCACGGGCAACATCGGTCTGTTCAAGATTCTGAACGAGAGCGCCATTTCGGCGGGCGTACGCCGCATCGAGGCCGTCACGGGCGAGCAGGCCGAAAAAGTGCTCTACGTGGCCGAGGATACGATCCGCAGCGTCGGCGAGTATCTCAACAACACGCAGATCATGCAGGCTGTCAAGAAGATGATCGAGAGCAACGAGACCCTCTCCAAGGAGGTCGAGCGGATGCGCCGCGAGCAGGTCGCCCAGTGGGCCGACAAACTCATCGCTTCGGTTCCCGAGCGCAACGGCGTGCAGCTGATCGCCATGCAGACCGAGCACCGGCCCGATCTGGTCAAGGATCTGGCCTACAACCTGCGCGCCCGTTCGGCCAAACTGGTGCTGGTTGTCGGTTCGGTCTGCGAGGGCAAACCTTCGCTGACGATCATGCTGGGCGACGAAATCGCCGCGCAGGGCATCGATGCCGGCGCCGTGATCCGCGAGGCGGCCAAGCTCATGCAGGGCGGCGGCGGCGGCCAGGCGTTCTTCGCCACGGCCGGCGGCAAGAATCCCGACGGTTTGCAGGCCGCCATCGACAAGGCTGTGGAACTGATTCTCGCCCAACTCAAGTAGACAACGTTATCGTATTGCTATTCCGAACGCAGTGAAGAATCCGGTTTTTCGGCAGATTTCCCGCATTGTTCGGATCGGCTATTAATAAATTACGACTATGGCAAACAAAGTTCTGTTGATGATCCTCGACGGCTGGGGCAACGGCCGTCACGACAAGGCGGATGTCATTTCCGCCGTTCATCCCGATTATATTTCGGCCATGACCGAGAAATACCCTCATGCCCAGCTGCGCACCGACGGCGAGAACGTCGGCCTGCCCGACGGACAGATGGGCAATTCGGAGGTCGGCCACCTCAATATCGGCGCCGGCCGCGTGGTCTACCAGGATTTGGTGAAGATCAACCGCGCCTGCCGCGACAATTCGATTCTGAAGAATCCCGAGGTCGTCAAGGCGTTCGGCTATGCCCGGGAGCGGGGCGTCAACGTCCATTTCATGGGTCTTACGTCCGACGGCGGCGTGCATTCGTCGCTGGAGCACCTTTTCAAGTTGTGCGACATAGCGGCCGAGTATAAGATCGAGAATACCTATGTTCATTGCTTCATGGACGGCCGCGATACCGATCCGCGCAGCGGCAAGGGCTTCATCGAACAGCTGGAGAAGCATCTGGCCGCTTCGACGGGCAAGATCGCTACGGTCGTGGGCCGTTATTATGCAATGGATCGCGACAAGCGGTGGGAGCGTGTGAAGGTCGCTTACGATGCTCTGGTCGAGGGTATCGGCGAGCATGCGGCCGATATGGCCGCCGCCGTGCAGAAGTCCTACGATGCCGACGTCACCGACGAATTCATCAAGCCCATCGTGCGGGTGGATGCCGCGGGCAACCCCGTGGGTACGATCCGTCCCGACGACGTGGTGATCTTCTTCAACTATCGCAACGACCGCGCCAAGGAATTGTCGATCGTGCTGACTCAGCAGGACATGCCCGAAGCCGGCATGCACACCCTGCCGCTTTACTATTGCTGCATGACCCCCTACGATGCCAAGTTCACTGGGCTGCACATCCTCTTCGACAAGGAGAACGTGCCCGATACCATCGGCGAGTGGGTGTCGAAGCAGGGCCTCAAGCAGCTGCGCATCGCCGAGACCGAAAAGTATGCCCACGTCACGTTCTTCTTGAACGGCGGCCGCGAGGAGACTTTCGAGGGCGAGGAACGCATTCTGGTCGCTTCGCCCAAGGTGGCGACCTACGATTTGCAGCCCGAGATGTCGGCGCCCGAGGTGGCCGACAAGTTGGCCGCCGCACTCGATGAGCAGAAATTCGACTTCATCTGTCTGAATTTCGCCAACGGCGACATGGTGGGCCATACGGGTGTCTACGATGCGATCGTGACGGCGGTCAAGGCTGTGGACAAGTGTGTGGAAAAGGTCGTCGAGGCCGCCAAGCGCAACGGTTACGAGGTGGTGCAGATCGCCGACCACGGCAATGCCGACAACGCTGTGAATCCCGACGGCACGCCCAACACGGCCCATTCGCTCAATCCGGTGCCTATCGTCGTGGTGTCGGAGCGTGTGAAAGCTGTGCACGACGGCATCCTGGCCGACGTGGCGCCTACGGTGCTCGATCTGATGGGCCTTCCCCAGCCGGCCGATATGACCGGCAAGAGTCTGGTGGAGTTCAAGTAACGCCGCGGCATTACTCTCTGCGCACAAGCCCCGACCTCGGTAAGAGGTCGGGGCTTGTGCGTCGGGCGGCGGCAGGTCGGACGGAAATCCGTCAATCAGTAAAGTGCGACGGATTCGCATCTGGCGGTCGAAAAAAGGGGGCTGTGGCGCTCGGGGGACGGATGGGCGGACGTTCTATGATGCGGGGTGTCGGTTTTCCAGTTCGCCGATTATTCCCCTGATGACGACCGAGGCGCAACCTATGCCGAACAGGGCGGGGATGTAGGAGATCGTGCCGACGTTCGACTTCTTGTTCTGTTCCTCGCAAAGGATCATCGCCCCCTCGCGCATCGGCTCGGGCGAGAATACGGCATGGAATCCGCGGCGGACGCCCGCCTTGTGGAGCCGTTTGCGCAGCATGTGGGCCAGCGGACAGTGGTGGGTCTTCGAAATGTCGGCGATTTCGAGTTGCGTGGGGTCGGTCTTGGCCCCGGCGCCCATCGAGCTGACAAGCGGAAGATGCCGTTCGAGCGCCGCAAGGATGAGCGCCAGCTTGGGCGAGAGGGTGTCGATGGCGTCGACAACGTAGTCGTAGCGGGCCGCGTCGAGCAGGTCGTAGGTCGCCTCGTCTTTGATGTAGCGGTTGACGACCGTAAGTTCGATCGCGGGGTCGATGTCGCGCAGCCGCTCGGCCAGCACCTCGGCCTTCGGACGGCCCACGGTCGAGTGCAGGGCGACGAGCTGGCGGTTGATGTTCGTCTCCGCCACCGTATCGGCGTCGGCTATGGTCATGCGGCCCACACCCGCGCGGGCGATCATCTCTGCTGCATAGGCCCCCACGCCGCCCAGTCCGACCACCAGCACGTGGGCGCGGCGCAGCAGGTCGAGTTTTTCGTCGCCCAACAGCAGGGCGGTGCGTTCCAGCCAGTCGTTATTCATGGATGAAGATGCGTTCGTAGTTTTCGAGGGTCGCCTGTTTCAGGCAGCCGATGTCGATTGCTAAAATTTTAGCCGTGTGCGTATAAATCGTTTTAATCGGCGTTTCGCTCTCGTCGGTTTCGAGAAAAAGTTGCGACAGCGGGGTGGCTTTCAGCGCTTCGACCGTGCGCGGCGAACGGAACGTCCGGTCGCCGAACGAGAGGTGGTATCCCCGCTCGATTGCCCGGCGTGCCTGCTCCGGCGAGCCGATGAAACCGTGGAAGATCACGGCCTGCGGTTCCTGCTCGCGCAGCATGCGCATCGTCTCCTCGAAAGCCCGCACGCAGTGCAGCACGACGGGCAGCCGGCGTTCGCAGGCCACGATGAGTTGGGCACGGAATAAAGCGGTCTGCGTGTCGCGAAGACGTTGGCTGCCGGCCCGCACGAAGTCCAGCCCGATTTCGCCCACGGCCTGTACGCCGCCTTGCGCCAATTCGGCTTCCAGGCAGGCCAGCGCTTCGTCCAGGGGCCGCTGCCCTGCGTCCCACGGATGGATGCCTGCCGTGCGCAGTTCGATGCCGCAGCCGGTGGGGCGGTGGGTGTGTATGTTGACGAAAGGAACGGTCATTTTCGGGGCGGCGTGCAATGGCAGCGACGCAAATGTATAAATTTTTAAGGATATTTAAGAAATATTGAGTGGCGCATACGGTTTTTCCGGAAAAAATTCGTACTTTCGCACGCGGTTAGATTGTTAGTTTGCTAACAGCCGATTCGGATCGTTCGAAATCATTCATACAAACCTATTATAATCATGTCGAAAATCATTACACTACGCAAGGGTCTCGACATCAATCTTCAGGGGAAGCCTCAGCTTGCTGTCGCCGACGCGCCGCTGGCTGCGGCGTATGCGGTTTCGCCTCTCGATTTCGAGGGCGTGACCCCCAAATTGCTGGTCAAGGCGGGCGAGCGGGTAAAAGCCGGCACGCCGTTGTTCTTCAGCAAGGGCGACGAGCGCGTGCTCTTCACTTCGCCGGTCAGCGGCGAGGTGGCCGCCGTCAACCGCGGCGAGAAGCGCAAGGTGCTTTCCGTGACGGTGGTGCCCGATGCCGAACAGCAGTACGAGGAGTTCGCACGTCCCGATCTGGCGACGGCTTCGCGCGAAGAGATTGTCGGGCTGCTGCTGCGCAGCGGTCTTTGGCCGATGTTCATGCAGCGTCCCTACGGGATCATCGCCGATCCGTCCGCTACGCCGAAAGCCATCTTCGTCTCGGCGTTCGACTCGGCGCCGCTGGCTCCCGACTACAACTTCGCGTTGCAGGGCGAGAAAAGCGATTTGCAGACCGGAATCGAGGTGCTGCGCAAGCTCACTGCGGGCAAAGTGCACCTTTCGGTGCGCGCCAAGGCCGAGGGCGACATGCCGTCGCTGGCCGGCGTCGAACTGCATGCTTTCGCAGGCAAGCACCCTGTCGGCAACGTCGGCGTGCAGATCCATCATATCGATCCCGTCAACAAGGGCGAGACGGTCTGGACGGTCAACATCCAGGATCTGGCCATCATCGGACGGTTGTTCAACACGGGCCGCGTCGACATGACCCGCACCATTGCCGTGACGGGTTCCGAAGTCGAGAAACCGGCCTACGTGCGCACGATCGCCGGTGCCCGGATCGATTCGATCCTGGGCGGCAACGTGAAAGCGCAGAAAGAGGGCGACAGTGTGCGCATCATCTCGGGCAACGTGCTGACCGGCACGAAAACCGCCATGGACGGCTTCCTGGGCTACTATGCCAACCAGCTGACCGTGATCCCCGAGGGCGACAAGTATGAGTTGCTGGGCTGGGCGATGCCGCGGTTCAAGAAATTCTCCGTGTCGCGCGCCTACTTCTCGTGGCTCTGCCCGAAGAAAGCCTACAAACTCGACACCAACATGAACGGCGGCGAACGTCCGTTCGTGGTAACGGGTCTCTACGAACGGTATCTGCCTATGGATATTTATCCGATGTATCTGCTGAAAGCCTGCCTGGCGGGCGACATCGACAAGATGGAGAACCTCGGAATCTACGAAGTGGTCGAGGAGGACTTCGCGCTGTGCGAGTTCGTCGATCCCTCGAAGATCGAGATCCAGCAGATCATCCGCGACGGTATTAACTTAATGATTAAGGAGGCATAACGATGGGACTGCGTAAAATAGTTGACAACCTCAAGCCCGCCTTCTCCGAGGGCGGCAAGTTCGGCTTCTTGGCCTCGACGTTCGATGCCTTCGAAACGTTCCTCTTCGTGCCGAACACCACTACTTCGAAGGGCGCCCACATCCGCGACTGCAACGACATGAAACGTACGATGATCGTCGTGGTTGTGGCGTTGCTGCCTGCGCTGCTGTTCGGTTTCTACAACACCGGTTATCAGCATTTCCTTTCGCAGGGCGTCGCGCCCGAGTTCTGGGCCTCGCTGTGGTTCGGTTTTCTGAAAGTGTTGCCCCTGATCGTCGTTTCCTATGTTGTGGGTCTGGCCATCGAATTCGGATTCGCGCAGGTGCGCGGCCACGAGGTCAACGAGGGCTTCCTCGTCACGGGTCTGCTGATTCCGATGATCATGCCGGTCGACATTCCGCTGTGGATGGTCGCCGTCGCCACGGCATTCTCCGTGGTCTTCGGCAAGGAGGTCTTCGGCGGCACGGGCATGAACGTCTTCAACCCCGCCTTGCTGGCGCGCGCGTTCGTCTTCTTCGCCTACACGCCTTTCATCTCGGGCGCCGAGGTGTGGATCGCCGGCCTCGGGTCGGGCGAGGGCGTCGTCGACGGGTTCTCGGGCGCTACGCCGCTGGAACACATGGCCACGGACGGCACGTTGGGCTACTCGGCCTTGGATGCTTTCCTGGGATTCATTCCGGGCTGCATCGGCGAGACTTCGACCGTGGCCATCCTGCTGGGCGCCGTCGTCCTGCTCTTTACGGGCATCGCTTCGTGGCGCACGATGTTCTCGGTGTTCGTCGGCGGTCTGGCTATGGGTTATCTGTTCCAGTGGACGGGCGTCACGGCCTATCCGGCTTGGTGGCATCTGATTGTCGGCGGCTTCGCGTTCGGTGCCGTGTTCATGGCCACCGATCCCGTGACTTCGGCCCAGACCGATACGGGCAAATACATCGTCGGCTTCATGACGGGCGCACTGGCCGTCCTGATCCGTGCGGTGAACCCCGCCTATCCCGAGGGCATGATGCTTTCGATCCTCTTTATGAATGCGCTGGCTCCGCTGGTCGACTACTATGTGGTCGAGGCCAACATCCGCCGCAGAAACAAACGTGTTAAACTGGCTAAATAGGGGAGGACGCAACCATGAGAAAATTCGATACGAACAGCAATGTATATATTGTCGTCTATTCGACGGTGATGGTCGTTGCGGTGGCGTTGTTGTTGGCCGTAGCTGCGCTTTCGTTGCAGAAGCGCCAGTATGCCAACGAGCTGAACGAGAAGAAGCAGTCGATTCTGGCTTCGCTTTCGGCCACCGACCGCAACTATGACGAGTTCATCGAGGCCCGCGTGCTGGATGCCGAGGGCCGGACGGTCGAGGGCGGCGACGTCTTCGCCCTGCTCAACGATTTGCAGGGGGCTTTCGATGCGGGCGAGTTCCCGATCTTCGAGGCCCAGGACGGCCGCGTGGTCATTCCTGTGACCGGCTCGGGTCTGTGGGGGCCGATCTGGGGATATGTGGCGCTGGAGAACGACATGAACACCGTGGCCGGCATCGTCATGGCCCACAAGGGCGAGACGCCGGGTCTGGGTGCCGAGATCGCTACGGAGAAATACCAGTCGCAGTTCGTCGGCAAGACGATCTTCGAGGGCGACGAGTTCGTCTCCGTGTCGCTTCGCAAGGGCGGTGCTAAGGATACGGCCCACGAGGTCGACGCCATCACGGGCGGCACGAAGACCTCCGACGGCGTGACGGCCATGCTGCGCACCAGCATCGGCCACTATCTGCCGCTGCTGGAGGCGCGCCGTGCGGCCGCAGAGGCGGGACCCGAAGCTGCGGGCCAGGACGAAATGTCTAACGAAGAAAATGTGGAGAACCATGAGTAGCAAGAATTTCAAATATCTGACGGGGCCGTTCTCGGCGAACAACCCGGTGATCGTGCAGATTCTGGGCATCTGTTCGGCCCTGGCCGTCACGGTGCAGCTCAAGCCCGCCATCGTCATGGCTTTGTCGGTGACCGTGGTCACGGCTTTCGCCAACCTGGTGATGTCGCTGCTGCGCAACGGCGTGCCGGCCCGCATCCGCATCATCGTTCAGCTGGTGGTCATCGCTGCGCTGGTGATCCTTGTGGATCAGGTGCTCAAGGCCTATGTATATGAAGTGTCGAAGCAGCTGTCGGTGTATGTCGGCCTCATTATTACGAACTGCATCGTCATGGGCCGCATCGAGGCTTTCGCCCTGGCCAACAAGCCGTGGCCGGCGCTGCTCGACGGTATCGGCAACGGTCTGGGCTACGGTCTGATCCTCGTCGTCGTGGCGTTCTTCCGCGAGTTGCTCGGGTCGGGCAGCCTGCTGGGCTACCGCATCGTTCCCGAAAGCTGGTACATCGCCGAGGGAGGTTATTATGCCAACTGCGGTCTGATGCTCTTCCCGCCCATGGCGCTCATCATCGTGGGCTGCATCATCTGGGTGCACCGCTCGCGCAACAAGGACTTACAAGAAAAATAGGAGGATAGCATATGGAAATGTTGAACATATTTATCCGGTCGATCTTCATCGACAACATGGTCTTCGCCTTCTTCTTCGGCATGTGTTCCTACATCGCCGTGTCGAAGAGCGTCAAGACGGCCCTCGGACTGGGCGCCGCCGTCACGTTCGTGATGGTCATGACCGTGCCTCTGAACTATCTTTTGTATCAGTTTGTACTGAAACCCCAGGCGCTCGCCTGGGCCGGACTTCCCGATGTGAACCTCAGTTTCCTGTCGTTCATCGTCTTCATCGCCACCATCGCCGCGTTCGTGCAGCTCGTGGAGATGATCGTCGAGAAGTTCTCGCCGACGCTCTACAGCCAACTGGGTATCTTCCTGCCGCTGATCGCCGTGAACTGCGCCATCATGGGCGGCTCGCTTTTCATGCAGCAGAAGGTCGACGCTTTGCAGATCACCTCGGTGTGGCAGTCGATCGTCTACGGCCTGGGTTCCGGCCTGGGCTGGTGGCTGGCGATCGTCATGATGGCGGCCATCCGCGAGAAGACCACCTATTCGCATATTCCCGCCGCGCTGAAAGGCCCCGGCATCGCTTTCATCATCACCGGTTTGATGGGCATCGCGTTCATGATCTTCTCCGGCATTCAGTTCTAACCGTTAAAAGAGATTCGGAAAAATGACTACTACTATTTTAATTGCGATCGTCGCCTTTCTGGTGATTACGCTCGTGCTGGTCGCTCTGCTTCTCTTTGCCAAGGCGAAGCTCACTTCGTCGGGCGACGTGACGATCGACATCAACAACGGCGAAAAGGTCATCACCGCCCAGAGCGGCGGCACGCTGCTTTCGACCCTGGCCGACAACAAGGTGTTCCTGCCTTCGGCTTGCGGCGGCGGCGGTTCGTGCGGCATGTGCAAGTGCCAGGTGCTGGAGGGCGGCGGCGACATTCTGCCGACCGAGACGGGCTTCATCTCGCGCAAGATGGCCAAGGACCACTGGCGCCTGGGCTGCCAGGTCAAGGTGAAGGAAGACCTCAAGATCCGTGTTCCTGAGGCCGTGCTGGGCGTCAAGAAGTGGGAGTGCACGGTGGTGTCGAACCGCAACATCTCGACGTTCCTCAAGGAGTTCGTCGTGAAGCTGCCCGAAGGCGAGAACCTCAAGTTCCGCAGCGGCGGCTACATCCAGATCGACATCCCGAAGTACGACGCCATCAAGTTCTCCGACATGGAGATCGACGAGCGTTTCCGCGAGGATTGGGACAAGATGAAGATGTGGGATTTGGTAACCACCAACCCCGAACCGACGTTCCGTGCCTATTCGATGGCCAACCACCCGGCCGAGGGCAACATCATCA
>JAIECN010000079.1 GCA_029068505.1 Alistipes sp. | reverse complement strand
GCGGCGCTGCTGACCCCGTGCGTCTTCCCGATGGTGCCGATGACCGTCTCGTACTTCCTCAAGGGCGAGGGCGGCCCGGCGATGGGACGCCTGCGCGCGGCGCTCTACGGTCTGTTCATCGTGGCGCTCTACACGCTGCCCATCGCGGCGATCATCCTCATTACCCGCGCGGCGGGCGGCGAGGCGGTGACGGCCGACATCTTCAACTGGCTGGCGACGCACTGGCTGCCGAACATCGTATTCTTCCTTGTCTTCATGCTCTTTGCGGCATCGTTCTTCGGAGCGTTCGAAATCACGATGCCCTCGTGGATGGTCAACAAAGCCGACGCCAAGGCCGACACCAAAGGCTTGGGCGGCATCTTCTTCCTGGCGCTGACGCTGGTGCTGGTGTCGTTCTCGTGCACGGGGCCGATCGTCGGCTCGGTGCTCATCAAATCGACGGCAGGCGAATTCTGGACGCCGATCATCACGATGCTGGCTTTCTCGGTGGCTTTCGCCCTGCCCTTCACGCTTTTTGCGCTCTTTCCGTCGGTACTGAAAAAACTGCCCAAGAGCGGCGGCTGGCTCAACTCGGTGAAGGTGGTCATCGGATTCGTGGAACTGGCCCTGGGATTCAAATTCCTCTCGGTAGCCGACCAGACCTACCACTGGGGGCTGCTTGACCGCGAAATCTACCTGGCGATCTGGATCGTGGTCTTCTCGCTCCTGGGTCTCTACCTGCTGGGCAAACTGCGGTTCGCCCATGACAGCGACCTGCCCTACATAGGCGTGGGCCGGCTGGCGCTGGCGATCGCGGTATTCTCGTTCGTGGTCTACATGATCCCGGGAATGTGGGGCGCACCGCTGAAAGGGTTGTCGGGCTATCTGCCGCCGCTGACGACGCAGGATTTTGCGATGAATTCCCCGAGCACGGCCGCCCCGCAGGGAGAAACCGCAATGCCGCAAAACCGCAAATATGCCGACTTCCTGCACCTGCCCCACGGTCTGGAGGGGTTCTTCGACCTGCCGGAAGCCGAAGCCTATGCTGCCCGGATCGGCAAACCGCTCTTCATCGACTTCACGGGCCACGGCTGCGTGAACTGCCGCGAAATGGAATCGCGCGTATGGTCGGATCCGGAAGTGCTGGAAATTCTGCGCGACGACTATGTAATATGCGCCCTCTACTCGGACGACAAAAAACAACTTCCCGAGAGCGACTGGGTGACGACCGACGGGGGCAAGGTGTTGAAAAGCCTGGGCAAGATCAACTCCTACTACGCCCGGAAAACCTACGGAGTGAACGCGCAGCCCTACTACATCCTGCAAGGCCGCGACGGGAAAGTTCTGGTGCCGCCGCGAGGCTATGATCTGGATGTCGCCGGATTCGTAGCGTTTCTGAAAAGCGGACTGGAAGCGTACGAAAACGTTGAAAATCAGGATTAGGAAACGGCCGCACGCCCCTGATCGAAGAATGGCCCGACGGACGGCGCCGAACACACCGTATACCATAACGCCGACACTGCACCATATTAAAAGCCGGTGTATTCAAAAGCCGACGCCCAATTGTGGGCGCCGGCTTTTCGCTACTTGCCGGAGGAGCTGCCGAAGTCGCCGGCAGGCTGCCGGGAGTAAGCCTCCTCGACCTCGCGGGCCTTTTCCCGATGTTCCTTGGCCGTAGGCGCTTCGCCGTCGTGCACCAACTTGCCGACCGTGCGCTCGAAATTCTCCTCGCAAGGAGAACAAATGTTCTCGTTTTTGCTGTAATCTTTCATAATCCGATGTTTTGATGACACGGAAAGGACAGCAAATCGCACGCCGAAAAACAAAAAGAAGTCGAAAAAGGCGGCAGCCGAACTCCCGCAGAAAAACCTACGGCAAGCCTGCAACATCCCCGCAGCCCCACCCCACGGGAAGCCCTAACCAAGAAAAAATCTACGACTCTATTTTCTTTCCTTTTCCAACTGCGCCCGTGACTTGGACTTGGTAACGAGCCAGACACCCGCGAAGACGCACAACGCAGCCGCAGCCTTGGTAAAACCGAACGAATCCAACCCGACGACGACGGTAAACACGACTGCGACGACGGGCTGCACGTAATTGTACATGGAGACGACCGTAGGCCGCAAAAACCGCTGTCCGACCGGCACCATGAGATAGGAAACGAACGTGGAGCAGACGACAACATATCCGATGCCGGCCCAAGCGGCGGGCGCCAAAGCAGCATAATCGACGCTCATCAACGGCCGGAAATAAATGGCGACGGCGACCGCGGCGGCAAAGAGAAACATCCACTTCATGGTGGTAACGGGCGAATACTTGACGATCGTATCGCGGAAAGCAGTGAGGTAGACGGCGTAACTTATGGCGCTGACGATGCACAACACGTCGCCGGCGACGCTGGAGCTGCGTCCGACACCGTGCTGGCTGACATAGACCAACAACAAGGCGCCGAAGCACCCCAAGGCGACGCCGCCCGCCTTCAACCAAGTGATCGGCTCGCGAAGGAAGATCGTGGCGAGGATCATGGTCAACACGGGGACGATCGTGGCGATGATCGACGAATCGATGGGCGAAGTGAGCGACAGCCCCCACAAAAAAAGCATCTGGTTGAGCTGGATACCGAACACCGAAGCGAACAACAACATGAGGATGTCGCGCGGAGCGACCCGCTCGCGTGGCAGAAAACACGAAACCGCCCAAAACAACAAGGCGGCGCCCACCATGCGATAGACGCTCAAGGCGAAAGGGTTGACGCCTCCGGGATTGGCGCCGGAGATCAAGACGCTTTTACAAATCGGGGCATTCAATCCCCAGACGATGTTGGCGACCCACAAAGCCGCATGCCCTTTGAACCTACCGCTATCCATACCTAACCCGAACAAACGCCAAACGCCGCTACTCGGCCAACAACCGTTCGCGCCACGCATCGGGCACGGGGCGGCTGACCTGCGCGGCGAAATCGAAGACGACCATGACCGAACGGCTCTCGGAACGCACCTCGCCTCCGACGATCAACCGCTGCAAAAGGGTCATGCTCTTGGTGCCGACCCGCTCGCAGGTGGTGGAGACGCGCACGTCGTCGTAGAAACGCACCTGCCCGAGGTAGGAAGTGGACGTGGAGACGGTGACGATCCGCAGATCGCCCATCAAGACCTCGGCGCCGAGCACCTCCCGATAATAATCGACCTTGCCGACGTCGAAATAATTCTGCTGGGCGACGTTGTTGACGTGCTGGAACGGATCGACATCGGCGAACCGCTTCTGGATAGGCGTTTCGAGCGTCCGTGCCATCACTCGCGGATGATTTCGACCTCGCCGCCCTCGCCGAACGCGATGATCGACGAAGCCTTGCGGGTGGGTTTGCCCTCGAAACGGGGATCGACGACGAAATCGACGCCCTCGACCACCTCGCGGGCGACCTCCTGCAACCCGGCGGGCGCCGCCTGGCCGGAGACATTGGCCGAAGTGGAGACGACGGGCCGTCCGAAAGCGCGGAGCAAGCGGCGGCAGAACTCGTGGTCGGGGACCCGCACGCCGAGCGTCCCCTCGTCGGGAACGAGGTTGGGAGCGACGCCGACGGCACCGGGCAAGACGAAGGTCAACGGCTTGGTGGCCAACTCCATGACCTCGAAAGCGATGCCGGGTGCGCGGTCGACGTAACGCACGACCATGTCGGCCGAAGCGCACAACACCAACATGGACTTCTTGTTCTCGGACTGCTTGAGCCGGTAGATTTTGGCCACGGCCTCGGGGTCGGTGGCATCGCACCCCAGGCCCCAGACCGTATCGGTGGGATAAAGGATGACGCCGCCCCCGCGCAAAACCTGCACGGCGGCGGCGACTTCCTGCTGCATGGCATCCTGCTGCGACATACCTGGAAAGGCTACTTCATGACGACTTCGGACGAACCGATCGAACGCCCCTCGCAATAGAGCTGGATGCCGTAGGTGCCGGCAGTGAAACCGCTGCTGTTGAAGTAGATGCCTACCTCCAGATCCTGGTTGCGGTAATCGACCTCGCGCATGGCGGAATAAGGCAGGCGCTCGCCCTCGAACTCGAACGTAGGCGTGGTCTCGGTCGTGAGCACGTAACCGTCGGGCGAAGTGATGCGCACGTAGACGGCTTTCTCGCCGGGAGCGGCCAGATCGTTGGCCGAGAGGGTGAAATCGACGCGCAGACGCGAAGCGTTCTTGATGCGCGAGACGGGCTTGCTCTTGTCGTTGAGCGCCGCCAGACGGATGTCGCGGGCACGGATGACCGACCCGACGCGCACCTTGTTGTTCAACTCGGCGGCCTTCTCCTCGGCCATGTCGGCGCGCAGGTTGGCGGAGGAAATCTCCTTGCGGAACGAGACGTTCTCCTGGATCAGCTGCTTGTTGAGCGTATTGAGCGAATCGATCTGCCGGATGTACCCGCGCATGATACTGCGCAACGTCCCGACCTCTTTCTCATACTGCTTGATCTTGGCCAGGCTCCACGAACGCTCCTGCTTGAGACGCGCCATCAACGAATCGGCGCGTCCGCGCTCGAAATTCAAACTGGCGGAGATGGTGTCGTTGGTGATTTGGAGGTTGTCGAAATCGACCATCAACTGCCCCAGGTCGCTCTGGATCGAATCGCGCTCGACCTGCAGAAGCTGGTTGTCGAGCATCTGCTGACGATGGATGCTGAAGTAAAGCGCCGAAAGCGCCACGAGAATCACCGAAAGAATGATGATGACGATGCGGTAACCGCGGATCGACTTGGCGGCATCGGGTTCCGGAGCGCGGAAATCGTCGTCCTCGAACTCCGAAGGATCGTATCCCAACTTGTCCTCTTCCATAACAATCTGAATTTGAAGTCCCGGCAAGACGCAACGCCCAGAGCGCGAATCCCTCCCCGGCCTGCTGCACGGCGGCCTGCCCGAACTACGGTTTGCTACCGGCAAAGATAATGCAAGCCCGCCGCAAAACCAAACATTGCCTGCACTTTTCCCGCCTTGCCCCGCCGGCACGGAGGAATTCGCGGCCGATGGTTGGGATTCGGTTTTTTTATTGTATATTTGCGAACAAGAGCGGATATGGTGTAATTGGTAGCCACGTCAGACTTAGGATCTGATGCCTTACGGCGTGGGGGTTCGAGTCCCTTTATCCGCACGGAAGAGACCTTTCGGGGTCTCTTTTTTTATCGAGACAGCCACAAGGCGGAGTATTCCCGCAGACGGCCGCACCCGCGCTGCGACTGCTTCGGCACGCGAATTGCCGGTGAGGGAGCGGTAAAACCATTCGCTATGAAAAACATCTCCTTATTGATCGAACGGTCGAAGCAGGCCGTGCGTTACTGGTGGCTGATGCTGCTGATCGGCATCGCCCTGCTGGCCCTGGGCATTCTGGTATTCGTCTATCCGGCGCAAAGCTACGTAAGCATGGCTGTCATCTTCGGCTGGGCGATGCTGGCGGCGGGCATCCTGGAAACGGTGCTCTCGGCGGCCAACGACCACTTCGTGACGGGCCGCGGCTGGATGCTGGCCGGAGGCATCATCCAGATCGTCCTGGGTCTGATCCTGATCTTCAACGTGGCGCTTTCGGCCGCCATGCTGCCGATCGTCCTGGGTTTCTGGCTGCTGCTGCGCGCCTTCGCCACCATCGGCCTGGGCGGCGACATGCGCGCGCTGGAAGTATCCGGCTCGGGCTGGACGATCGCCAGCGGCGTGCTGCTGCTGCTCTGCGCTCTGTGGATGCTGTTCCAGCCGCTGGTCTTCGGCACGACCGTAGTCATCGTGTGGGTCGGCATCGCGCTGCTGCTGGCCGGAATCGCGGCCATCACGCTGTCGTTCCAACTGCATGCGGCGCATCGCTGCGCCGTGAAGCACGACTGCTGAAAGCCGCAACGACCGGACACAACGGGGAAGCTCGCAAACCGAGGCTTCCCCGTTTTTCACTTGCTCCAAGACGCACGGCCCGAAACCCGAGAAAAGCGAAAGGAACCGGTCGCCCGATTCCTTTCTCCCATCAAAAAATTAACCCTTAAAAATTATCCCCCGGCCGAAGCATGTCCGAAAGATAGTGATGCAGGTAGAAAAGATCCGCATCGTCCTGGATCACCTCTTTCATCATCATGTCCTCCTCCTCGGAGATGGCGTTGTCCGCAACTTCGTTTTTGTCGATATCCTCCATAGGCTCTCAAGTTTTAGCATTGTTATTCGAATAACGGAAAGCCCCGGGCGAATATTGTGCTAAAGTCAGCACAAAACCAGATTTTTCTCCTTGATCATGCGCCGCAGGTTGATGAGCGCATAACGCATGCGCCCCAACGCGGTGTTGATGCTCACGCCCGTCTGCTCGGCGATCTCCTTGAAGCTCGACCCGGCGAAGTAGCGCATCATCACCACCTCGCGCTGCTCGGGCGGCAGCATTTCGATCAAGGCCCGCACGTCGCACTCGGTCTGCCGCGCGACCAGATCGTCCTCGACGGTCTTCTCGGCCAGACGCAGGGTGCCCAACACATCGAAACCGGCTTCGGCCTCGGTAAGAGTCTTGTTCTGGCGCCGGGCGCGGAAATGGTCGATCACCTGGTTGTGGGCGATGCGCAGAATCCACGAAAGGAACTTGCCGTTGTCGGCATAACGCCCCTCGTCGATGACCCGCACGGCCTTGATGAATGTCTCCTGGAAAATATCCTCGGCCACATCACGATCCTTGACCAGCATCCGAATATAATCGCGTACGCGGCGGCTGTGTCGTTCGATGAGCTGGGATATGGCGCTCCGATCGCCCGAAAGGTAACGGCCGAGCAACACCCGGTCGCTTGATGCTTGTACGTTCATACTCTTCCTCCTAAATTGGTTGCAAAGAGTAGAATTTTCCGATAGGCAATCTGCGTTTAAAGTTGAAAAAAACCGTTCCGTACGACGGTGCAACCCTCGGAATCCGCCATGATCGGAATCCTCGGCGTTGGCAAGATAAACACTTTTTCCGAGAAAACCAAATCGCTTCCACTCCGTCCCGATCCGTCCGGACTGCATTTGCAACATGGGAAACTTGCAAATATTGTGCCGCAGGAGGTCGTCGGAGCGGCTTTTAGAAAGACTTGCCGAACGCCTTGCGCACCTGCCGCCGCACCGGCGAAACGGCCGAACAGGCGGGTAAAACGGAAAAACCGACCCCACCTGGAACTTTGCGCTCCGAAGCCCCCGGCCGGCCCTACGGCGAAACCCCGCATAAACGAGAGACTTCCGGCCAAAGAGCCGGAAGTCTCCAGAATTTTGCAGCCGCGCTTTGCGCGGTCAGCATGCCAAGTTAGGCCTTGGGATTGGCACCCCACTCGTTGGCCTCGGCCTGGCTGTCCTGGCACCAGAGGTAGATCAGGTAGATGGCGCCTACGACGGGTACGAAGGCGATCAGCCACCACCAACCGCTCTTGCCCATGTCGTGCAGACGACGAACGCCGACACCCAGGGTGGGAACCAATACGGCCAGGCTGTAGATCGAACCCAGGAGGGTAAAGTGGATCAAGCCGCCGATGATGGCCAGAACCATCGAAATGACCCAGTTGATGAGCATGAACATCCAGAACTCCTTGCGACGGGCACGGCCCTTGAAGTCTGCGTAATGCTCCTTGATAACAGTCAAATACCAATTCATAGTAAAAAGAATTTGAGTTAATAATGTGTTAAGCGCCTACTCTTTTAGAGGATTTTCGGCAACTTCCGTATTGAATTCGCAATATTTTAAATATCCGCAAAATATCCGGGCCGGAGATACCGCCTGACACCGCCCATACAACCGGGATGCGTCCTATCGGCGCACAAAGATAATAAAAATCGGGCAAAATATACAGCACAGATGCTTCGAACAGCACAAAAATCAAAAAAAAGGACGAACGGAGGCAACATCGAAATGCAGCCTCCGTTCGTTTTCGAGTCCGGATCAATAACTCCGGGCGAAGAGCACGCGGCGATGCGACGGCTTGCCGGAGAAGACGCAGACGCCCTCTTCCTCCGGTGCGTCGATCGGAATGCAGCGGATCGTCGCCTTGGTAGCCTCCTTGATGGCGACTTCGGTATCGACCGTGCCGTCCCAATGGGCCGAGATGAAACCGCCCTTCTCATCGAGCACGCGCTTGAACTCCTCCCACGTATCGACACGCGTAATCATCGAATTGCGGTAGTCGAGCGCCTTCTTGAAGATATTCTCCTGGATGGCGGTCATCAAACCTTCGATATGCTCGACCAGCCCCTCCTGCGCAAGGGTCTCCTTTTCGAGCGTGTCGCGGCGCACGAGTTCGACGGTGCCGTTCTCCATGTCGCGGCCGCCCATGGCCAGACGCACGGGTACGCCCTTGAGTTCGTATTCGGCGAACTTGAAGCCCGGACGCACGTTGTCGCGGTCGTCGATCTTCACGCTGATGCCCTTGGCACGCAGGCCGGCGGCGATCTCCTCGAAACGGGCGACGATTTCGGCCAGCTGCTCGGCAGTCTTGTAAATAGGCACCATGACGACCTGGATGGGAGCGAGCTTCGGCGGCAAAACGAGGCCGTTGTTATCGGAATGGGCCATGATGAGGGCACCCATCAGACGCGTCGAGACGCCCCACGAAGTGGCCCACACATATTCGAGCTTGCCCTCCTTGTTGACATACTGCACGTCGAACGCCTTGGCGAAATTCTGCCCCAAGAAGTGCGACGTACCGCTCTGCAACGCCTTGCCGTCCTGCATGAGGGCCTCGATCGTGAGAGTGTCTTCGGCACCGGCGAAGCGTTCGTTGGGCGACTTGTGGCCCACGACGACGGGCACGGCCATCCACTCCTGGGCGAAACGTTCGTAGACATGGATCATCTTCGTGGCCTCTTCGATGGCCTCCTCGCGCGTGGCATGGGCCGTATGGCCCTCCTGCCAGAGGAACTCGGCCGTGCGCAGGAACAGACGCGTGCGCATCTCCCAACGCACGACGTTGGCCCACTGGTTGCAGAGAATGGGCAGGTCGCGGTAGGACTGGATCCAATTCTTATAGGTGTTCCAGATGATCGTCTCCGAGGTCGGACGCACGATCAACTCCTCTTCGAGCTTGGCATCGGGATCGACCACCACGCCCTTGCCCTCGGGATCGTTCTTGAGGCGGTAGTGCGTCACCACGGCGCACTCCTTGGCGAATCCCTCGACATGGTGGGCTTCCTTGGAAAAGAACGACTTGGGAATGAACAACGGGAAATAGGCGTTCTGGTGCCCCGTCTCCTTGAACATCTTGTCCAGCGCATCGTGCATCTTCTCCCAGATGGCATAGCCGTAGGGCTTGATGACCATACACCCGCGCACGGCCGAATTTTCGGCCAATCCCGCCTTGACCACCAGGTCGTTGTACCACTGCGAGTAGTTGTCGTCCGACTTGGTGAGGTCTTTGAGTTCCTTTGCCATAATATGCAGTTTCTTTGATTTTCGCACCGCAAAATTAGAAAATATAATTCATAAATCACAATTTGCCGTCGACAATATCCTAAAACCCCGAACACCCAGCGATGGCCCCCTGCCCGAACCGGACGGCACCTTTTCTGGCAACGCTTTTGCACTTCACGGAACACACGGCGGTCTTTTCGGAACACCCGCAGCCCCGAAAGCAGCGGCTTCCGGCACCGCCGACTGCACGCACGAAAATAAACCGAGTCAAAAAAAACCAAGCCTTATGTTTTATCACTCCAAAGAACTCCAGTTCAAGGCGCGGGTTTCGAAACCCGATCCCCGCTTCGCGCGCCTGCTGCTCGAACAGTTCGGCGGCGGCAACGGCGAGCTGAAAGCCGCCATGCAGTATTTTGTACAGGCATTCGCCTGCCACAACCCCTATCCCGACAAGTACGACATGCTGATGGACATCGCCACCGAAGAGTTGGGACACCTCGAAATCGTAGGCGCCACGATCCAGATGCTGCTGGCCGGGGTCAACGGCAATCTGAAAGATGCCGCCGAGCAAAACGACGTCTTCGGCGAGAAGGGCTTTTCGAAAGACGACTTCATCCATGCGGCCTTCTCGGTCAATCCGCAGTTCGGCGTGGTGACGGGCGGCGGGCCGTGTCTCACGGACAGCAACGGCATGCCCTGGCAAGGCACCTACGTCAATGCCAACGGCGATCTGACGGTCGACCTGCGGTCGAACATCGCAGCCGAATCGCGCGCCAAGATCGTCTACGAATACCTCATGCAATTCACCGACGACAAGGACGTGCTGGCCACGCTCAACTTCCTGCTCACACGCGAGGTGGCCCACTTCCAGCAGTTCGAGGCGGCGCTCGACACCATCCGGCCCAACTTCCCGCCGGGCGTGCTCCAGAGCGATCCCCGCTACAGCAACATCTACTCGAACCATTCGACCGGCGGCGATGCGCGAGGCCCCTGGAACGAGGGACGCAGCCCGGAGTTCGACGAAGAGTGGCTCTATGTCGAGGACCCCTGCCGCCAGGTGCGGGAAACCGACGGGCTGACGCAGCTCGAACCGCAAGGCACGACGCGCACCGAAGTCTCGGTACGCAACGACGACCGCAAGCTGAGCAAGGAACGCAGCCGCGAAATCCGCCGCGCGACACCCGAAAGCGATCTGGAATGGTGCGACTATTCGACCGCGGAACACGAGAGAAAAGGGACGCCGGCCCGCACCCGCCGCCATCCGGTCGAACAAGAATGATCTACAACAAACTACGGCCGGCAGACCGCCCGCCCACTCCGGAGACAGCAGCATCGCCCCGCATTGCGGAAAATAGCAGGACGTCCGAACGATCGTTCGGACGTCCTGCTACATTGTCTCGGTCCCGGATCAGAACCGGAATCCGAGCGTCAACGCCACATTGTGCCGCTTGAACTCGGTGCTGTAACGGGCGCTCTCGGAGAACCCGGCCTCGTCCTCGACGTAGAAAAGATGATAGTCGGTGGTCTTCTGCACCGCATACTGGTAAGCCAGATCGAGCGTGCAGACCCGCGAAAGGGCGAACCCGAGGCCGGCACTGCAATAACTGGTGCTCTTGATGACGGGCGAACTGAAACCGGTGTCGTTGTTGTCGCGCAACATCGAACCGCTGTAACCGTAACCGGCACGCAAGGCCAGCGCCGGCGTCGCCTTGAACTCGGCGCCCACGCGCACGGTGTTCGCCCCCTTGCACTGCTGACGGAACTTGTCGTTGTAGAAACTCCGGGTGTCGAGTCCCGAAGGATTGTCCTTGAGCCGGATGCCGTTGTACCAATCGCGCTCGTAATCGACCGCGATCAGACCCCGGGCGCCGAAAGCATAGGAAGCGCCCAGCAACAGACGCGCAGGCGTGCAGAACGACCAGTTGTAGGGGTTCTCGTCTACCCACAAAGGCGACGTCATGTCCCGCGTGCCGGAGGAGACGAAGCCGTTGATGGGCTTCACCTGGGAATCCGTATCGCGGTTGGCGTAGGCCATGCCGGCGGCCGAACTCTGGAACTTGCGGTCGACGGAGTAATAAGTAGGCGTATGGAACGCGGCGCCCAGCCGCAGCCCCACTAAAGGACGGTAGACGACGCCCACCTTGAAATTGACGCCGGCGCCGCTCAAGGTCGTAGCCTGGTTCAACTTGGAATAGAGCAACTGGTAGTCGAGCGCAGGATCGGTGCCGTAAGGATGCGTCTTGCTGGGGTCGGCATAATGATACTCTTCGCTGTAGTCGATGTAGAGCTTCTGATGGATGCTCTGAATGCCGAGCGTGGCGCCCACATACAACTTGTTGCCGATGTTGGCGCCGAGCGACAAGGTGAATTCGCCGGCCGAACCGCGGCTCTTGACCGTCGTATAATGCGCTATGGCGGCCTGCTCGCCGATCCAGGTCGGCTTCCAGGTCGCGGGATCGTCGGGATCGACCTGATCGATCATAAAGGCCCGGTAACCCAATGCGGCGTTCCACAACTCAAGCGGAATATTGTCCCAACTCCAGTCGCCCGTACCGCCATTGGTATAGAAACTATTCTTCGAACGCCCGCTCCATATCATCTGCCGGGCGAGAACATCGGCGACCGACCCGGCCTGCTCCTGCCGCTGGAAAGAATAATCGTAGTTGAAGTCGGCGATGCGGTTATACCCCACCCCGAACGTCAGCCCCACCACTCCGCGGGTGCCCTCGTAAGCCTTGA
Source organism: Alistipes sp. (assembly GCA_029068505.1). GTDB lineage: Bacteria > Bacteroidota > Bacteroidia > Bacteroidales > Rikenellaceae > Alistipes. Next base: position 538 of record JAIECN010000079.1, on the reverse strand, counting down.
CGGCCAGACCGAAGTTGGCGACCGAAAACCGGGAGGTGGAATTCTTCCCGAACGGCGAAGCATTGCTGCCGCTGCGGCCGAAAGTCATCAACGGAGTGAACGAAAGCTCGGTCTTGCGGTACATGCCCAAACCCGCGGGGTTGATGGACATCGACGAGACATCGGCACCCAACGAAGCAAAAGCCCCGGCCATGGCCATGGCGCGTGCCGACCCGAAGTTGAACTGGGTCTGCGAAAGCGAGAAGATATCGGCAGGCATCAACAAGTCCCTGTCCATCAACAAACCGCCCATGCGTCTCTCCTCCTGGGCCGCGGCCGATCCGACGACGGCGAGGGCGGCCAACATTGCCATAATGCGCTTCATAACTGCTTCACTTTAATTGTCTGGACAACTCATCGGCCGGAGCCGCGCTCTAACGCCCGCCGGCATTGCGGTAGCTGCCGCCCGACGAACGGGCGCCCGAACTGCCGGAACCGCCCGAGAAGCCGCCGCGCGACGAACTGCCCGAACCGGAACTGCTGCCGCGGTTGTAAGTAT
>JAIECN010000078.1:19722-50600 GCA_029068505.1 Alistipes sp. | reverse complement strand
GAGCAGTCCCAGCAGGACACCGGGACCAGCAGCGTGATGCATTGGTGCTTCAACACCACCGACGAGGCCGAGCCGGAAATGGAAGCTTTCCTGGCGGACTACACGGAGAACGGCCGGACACTTTACGACTACGAAAGCCGTGCTTCCTACGTCGCGGAGTTTGATGGCTTCAAGAATATTGCTTTTGCCGCATGGATTGATTCCGATCATTATTAATGTATTGCTTTTGTGCATGCCTTCTCCGTATGACCGAACGGGGATTGTTATTTCTTCAATACTTTTGAAGTTTTTGATTTCAATACTGCTTAATTTCATATATGGCAAATCGATTTGTTGTATAATATATTGTAAAGATACTTTCAAATCAATAAAAAAACAATATTCCACTCGCTTTTTGTGATATTTAATTCAATTAAGATACATCGTTGACTGATATTGTTCGTAAAAGGGTTTGTTGCGGATCTTCAATTAATTTTATTATATTTGAGTCTGATTTTCGGTATGGATGCGACGATTTATTCGATAGGCCACGGCAATAAGCCGATCGGCGAGTTTCTGGAAGAGTTGGCGGCTTTCGGCATCGCCTATCTTGTGGATGTGCGGTCGCGGCCTTACTCCAAGTGGAATCCCGATTTCAACCAGGAGCCTTTGCGCCGGGCGTTGAAGGAGCATGGCATCGTTTACGGATTCATGGGCGATGCGTTGGGCGGTGTTCCGGCCGACCGGACATTCTACGATGCCCAGGGGCGGATCGTATACGAGACTTTGAAGCAGTCTGCCGTTTTCTTGGAGGGGCTGGAGCGGATACGCAAGGCCGAGGAGCAACGGTGCAAAACCGTTTTGATGTGCAGCGAGACCGATCCGGCACAGTGTCATCGCAGCAAGTTGATCGGCGCCGCGTTGCTCGACCGTTATCACCTCTCGGTCTGCCATATCGTCGCCCGCAGCAAGTGCAAAACCCAGGAAGAGGTCATGGCCGAAGTCACCGGAGGCGCCTCGGCGGTCGATCTGTTCGGCAATCCGGTGATGCTGACTTCCAAAAAGGCCTATTGAGCGATCGAACCATGACCCAGGTACTCGTCATTTCCAAAACGCACATGCGATCCGAATACTGCGTCGGCGGAGTCTTCACCGACGGGCGTTTCGTGCGTCTGTTGAAGTCCGACGGGCGCAACCAGGACGACGAAGCATTCTATAGAATAGGCACTTGGTACGATATCGAGTTCCGGGAACCGCCGCACGTCGAGCCGCCGCATGTCGAGGATATCCTGGTCTTGTCTGCCGTGCCGATCGGCACGATTCCCCAGGCGGATCTCTCCATTTATTTAGGCAGCAAGTTCGCGCCCGTAGTCTGGCAGGGCGACGCTTCGGTCTTGTTCGACGGATTGCTCAAGCGCAGCGATTCCGGCAGTGCTTATATCGACTCCGATGCGATTCCCTCGCGGAGCGTCGGATTCTGGCGTCCGTCGGTCAACCTTTGGATGCTGCGATCCGACATCACGGGGCGGATCAAATATGTCTATGTCGATGGCGACAAGAAATATTGTATTTCGTATGTCGGATTGTCGGCGCCCGTGCACCAGATTCCCGCAGGTACTTTGGTGCGGGTTTCGCTGGCCCGTTGGTGGTGCAAGGACGACTCCGTCGAAAAGCGTTGCTATCTACAGATTTCGGGGTGGTATTTCTGATCGACCTGCGGCAGCTCCCGGAACTCGATTCGCTTTGCGGGTCTTAACTTCTGCGGACTTTGTGCGGTGCGCATCGGCGGATGTGCGGTGCGTCTGCGGATGAGTGCCCATCCGCTTGGTTCGCGTTACCTATTTTACCCACAGCGGTTTCCCGGTGCGTCTGCTTGGTGGTCTGTCACTTATCTTACCCGCAGTGTCCGTCCGGCACGCAGCACGTTGGTCGATTGCATGCCGTTCAGCCGGCAGATCGTCGTCACCGTCGTGCCGTAGCGGCGGGCTATGGTGCTCAACGTCTCGCCCGAGCGCACCGTGTGGTAGCGCATGGATTCTCGTTCCGTCTGTTCGTGCTTGTCTTGTTCTTCGTTGGCTATTTCGTCGTCGAAATCTTGGCCCGCATTCGAGTGGATGCTGAAATACGATTTTTTCAGCAGGAACGTTTCGTGGTTCAGCGTGCCGTTTTTGAAGTCGATCAGCCGCTCCGGGTCGAACGACTGGCCGTAGTAGCGGGTTTCGTAGTGCAGATGCGGCCCCGTCGAGCGGCCCGTCGATCCGCCCAGGCCGATGATCTGGCCCGCCTCGACCCATTGTCCCGTCGCCACCATGCGTTCCGAGAGGTGGCCGTAGTAGGTCTCCAGGCCGTTGTCGTGGCGGATGATGACCAGATGGCCGTAGCCGCCCGTGTTGTATTGCGAGATGCGCACCCGGCCGCAGAACGTCGCATAGATCGGGTCGCCGGTCTTCAGCGGCAGGTCGATGCCCTGGTGCTGACGAGAGCGCCGCGGGCCGTATTTGCCGCGAGGATTGACCGCTCCCTGATAGGGGCAATGGTAGCTTTTGGTCGAGTCTACCAGGTCGATCACCACCGATTGCGGCATGACCGACATGTCCACTTCGCGGTATGGGAAAAGCGTCTGCGTGTCCCAGTATTTTTCGAATACCGTGCTGTCTTTCGCAACCTCGCGGTTACGCACATATTTCCATTTGTTATTGTTGTAGAGCACGACCAGCAGGGCGTCGTTGCCCGAGGGGAGCGTGTCGACCACCGCCACGTCGTTGGTGTCGAAGATCGAGCGGATCTGCGTGCGTTCGAGACGCAGCCGGAGCGCCGCCAGCGAGTCTGCGGCCACCAGTTCGGCCGGGGTCAGGGCTGCGAATTGCAGCGTGTCGGCTTGCGGTTCTTGAGCCGGAACGGAGGATGCCAGAAAGACAGTGAGCAGAAGGAGGGCGAGTTTTTTCATAGGGTGTCATTGTTTTTTCAGCAGCGCTTCGGCTTCTTCGAGCGCCCGGTAGAACGGTTCGCCGAAGCGGCGGACGATGGGTTCTTTGAGCGCTTTGTAGACCGGCAGACCCAGTCTGCGGCCGCAGTCGCGCGCTCCGGCGCATACCGACCAGCGGTGGTAGTTCAACCCTACGCTGCCGTTCGAGAAGCGCATCAGCCGGATCGGGTACAAATGGCACGATATGGGTTTGCGGAACTCGGTGCGGCCTTCGGCCCAGGCTTTTTCTATGGCGCAGAGCGTCACTCCGTTTTCCTGGTAGGCATAGGCGCATTCCGCATCGTCGACCAGCGGCGTCGTGTAGTCGCCGTCGTCGTCCACTACCATGAATCCTTGGCGTTCGACGGCTTCGATGCCCGCAGGCGTCATGTAGGGTTTGTAGTTGGGGTATTCGCGCTCCAGGGTCTCCACTTCTTCGATTTCGAGCGGCGCTCCCGCGTTGCCCTCCACGCAGCAGATGCCCTTGCACTGCCCGAGGTCGCAGGCAAAGCATTCGCGCAGCAGGTCGGCGCTCACGATTTTGTCGTCGATTTCGATCATTTGCGGCACGTGTCGGCGATGATGATGTCGTAGAGTTGGCCCATGGTCATTCCCATGGTCTTCACTTGTTTGGGAACGATGCTGCCCGGACTCATGCCCGGTATGGAGTTCAGCTCGATGAAGTAGGGTTTTCCTTCCGGCGTGACGATGAAGTCCACGCGTACGACGCCCCGGCAGCGGCACGTGCGATAGGCTTCCAGCGTCATGCGGTTGAGCAGGGCCTTTACTTCGGGGGCGATGTCCGCCGGGGTGATTTCGTCGGAGAATCCCGCCGTGTATTTGGCTTCGTAGTCGAAGAAATCTTTTTTCGAGACGATTTCGGTGATGGGGAAAACATATTCCTTGCCCGCGGCGATCATCACGCCGCAGCCCATTTCGCGGCCCGTTATGCACTCTTCGATCAAGATTTCGTCGCTTTCCGTAAAGGCTGTTCCGATCGCGGCCTCCAGTTCCTCCGCCTTGTGCACTTTCGTCACCCCGAACGACGAGCCGCTCGCATTGGGTTTCACGAAGAGCGGCAGCCCCAGTTCTTCTACGATCGACGCCGTGTCCCACGCCTCGCCCCGACGCAGGAAGCGTTCGCGGGCCATGTTGATGCCGCGGCCGGCCAGGGTGCGTTTGGTCGTGATCTTGTCGAAAGTGATGGCCGACGAGATCATCGGACACGACGAATACGGAATGCCCATCATGTCTAAATAGCCTTGCAGACGTCCGTCTTCGCCCGGCGTGCCGTGGATGATGATGAGCGCATAGTCGAATTCCTTGCGCGCGCCGTCGACCGTCAGCGAGAAATCGTTCTTGTCGATCTGCCAGGTGCGGCCGTCGGGTGCCGTGTAGCACCAGTCGCGGCCGTGAAGGTCGATCAGTGTGATGTCGTATTTTGCCGTGTCGAGCGCTTCTGCGATCTGGGCTGCGCTCTGGAGCGCGATTTCCCGCTCCGACGAGTCGCCTCCGGCCAGAAGCGCGATCTTCAGTCTTTCGTTCATGGGTTGTATATGTCTTTGTATCTGAATGCCAATATTTCTTGTATCATTTCGGTATATTGCCGGGCTTCTTTGTGCGTCGGGTCGAGCCGCAAGACCGTGTTGAAGTCGTTGAGCGCCGCACCCCACCCGTTCATCCGGTAGTGCAGTTGTCCGCGTTCGAGCAGCAGCGCCGTGTTCTCCGGATCGTCCGCAAGGGCTGCGTTCAGCGTCGCCATGCGGCCGGCCGGCGTCCACAATCCTTTGCGGCGGATGTATTCGGCCACGCCCGGCGCAAGCATCCGCGATGTGTCTTCGCCCCGTTCTATGGCCGCCCGCACTTCCGTCGACGAGAAATCCTGCAAGGGGGCATCTTCCAGCAGCGTGATGCGGTCGAGAAACCGCTCTACCCTTTCGCCGCGCCGCGGATAGACATAAATCGGGTATTCGAGCACTTTTTCGTATTCTTTCCAGCCGTCGAGCGCCGCGATCTGGTCGCTGCCCATGAGGATCGAGAACCGCATTTCGTGGCCGCACAACTCCTCCAGCTGGCGCAGCGTGTCGATCGTGTACGACGGTCGGGGCAGCAGGAATTCGATGGCCGAGGGTTTGATCCGCTCCGGATATTCCGATGCCGCGCAGGCGATTTCCGCCATTTCGAACCGGTCGGTTTCCGGGGCCATGGCCGCAGCCGTCTTGTAGGGGCTTTGCGGCGAAACGATCAGTGCTGTTTCGTCTGCCAGGTCATGCTCCATGATGTACTCGGCCAGGGCGATGTGGCCTTTGTGCACCGGGTTGAACGACCCGAAATAGAGCATCATCCGTTTCATGGTCAGCAGGCGATGAAGTGCTCCACCAGTTCGCAGACCTCCGCCACCGCATCCTCCAGCCGGTCGTTGACCACCACATGGTCGAACTCGGGGGCCTTGGTCAGCTCGAATTCGGCTTTGGCGACCCGCCGGTCGATCACTTCCGGGGCGTCGGTGCCGCGGGCTTCGAGACGGCGGCGCAGCTCGTCGATCGAGGGGGGCATCACGAAGACCGAGCATGCGTCGGCGCCGAAGAGCCGCTTGAGGTTGATGCCGCCGATCACGTCGACGTCGAACGCGATCGTGTGGCCTTTCTGCCAGATGCGCTCCATTTCGCTGCGCAGCGTGCCGTAGCACGTGCCCTGGTAGACCTCCTCCCATTCGACGAACCGGTTTTCGGCCACGGCCTGCATGAATTGGTCATGCGTCAGGAAGTAGTAGTCTTCGCCGTCGCGTTCGGTGCCGCGCGGGGCACGGCTCGTCGCCGAAACCGAAAATTCCACCTGCGGGTAGCGCGCCAGCAGCTGCCGTACGATGGTCGTCTTGCCCGAGCCGCTCGGAGCCGAAAATATGATGATCTTGCCCATTACAGGATGTTGAGTACTTGTTCCTTGATTTTTTCCAGTTCGTCTTTCATCTTCACCACCAGAATCTGGATGTTCGTTTCGTTGGCCTTCGATCCCATGGTGTTGATTTCGCGTCCCATTTCCTGGGCGATGAATCCCAGTTTGCGGCCGGCGCCCTCTTCGTGGGCCGCCACTTCGCGGAAATAGTTGCAGTGGTTCGTCAGACGCACCTTTTCTTCGGTGATATCCAGTTTTTCCAGGTAGAAGATCATCTCTTGTTCCAGCCGGTTGCGGTCGACCTCGGCGTTCAGCTTGGCCAGGTTCTCCAGAATCCGGGCTTTCACGGTCTCCGTGCGGGTCTGTTCGTAGGGAACCACCTCGTTCTTGTATTGTTCGATCAGGTCGACGCGGCGCAGCAGATCGGCGATCAGGGTCGCACCCTCCTGCGTGCGGAAAGCATCCAGCTGTGCCGCTGCGGCTTCCGTGGCCGCGAGCAGGGCCGCATGTTCTTCTTCCGTGATCGCTTCGGCTTCCGTGGCCACCACTTCGGGCAGCCGCATGATCGCCGGCACCAGGGTGTCGTAGCCGGCTTCGATGCCGGCATGGTTCAGCGCGTCGGTCATTTGGGCGAGATATTCGCGGAACAGCTCCCGGTTGATTCGCGCCGGCGTCTCTACGGCGCGGTTCTCCACCGTCACCGTCACGTCCACCTTGCCGCGCACCAGCGTGCGTGCGATCGAGGTGCGGATGTCGTATTCCGATTGGCGGTAGACCGCCGGAAGCCGCAGGTTCAGATCCAGCTGTTTGGAGTTCAGCGAGCGGATTTCGACCGTTATCTTCTTGTTTTTCAGCGTGGCTTCGCCCTTTCCGAAGCCGGTCATCGATTTTGGCATCATACCTTGTGCGCTTTGTGCTCCGCGAATTGCCCCGGCCCTCTCTTTCCGGCTTGTTCCGGAAACGGCCCCGAGACGGTTCGTCCGGCGCAAAAGTAATAAAAAACAAGGGATGTCAAAAATGATAATTCCGAAATTTATTTGACAACTTGTTGGTTTTCCGAAAATATTTTGTCTATATTTGTGTTAGCAAACTAACAATCGAAGCGAATCATCAAAAAATCATATTTCGGATACCATGAAAAAGCACAATTTCTATGCGGGGCCGTCGATTTTGGCGGACGAGGTTATCGAAAATGCCGCCAAGGCCATTCTGGATTTCAACGGGACGGGAGTTTCGCTGCTCTCGATTTCGCATCGTACGAAAGATTTCGACGACGTGCTGGCCGAGGCCGACAGCCTTTTCCGCGAGTTGCTCGTCATTCCCGACAACTACAAGATCATTTACCTGGGCGGCGGCGCCAGCACCTTGTTCTTCGAGGTGGCGGCCAACTTCCTCGGCAAGAAAGCCGGTTATGTCAACACGGGCGTCTGGTCGAAGAAAGCCATCAAAGAGGCCAAGCGCTACGGCGAGGTCGAGGTGGTCGCTTCGTCCGAAGATCGCGATTTCACCTACATTCCCAAGGGTTTCGCCATTCCGGCCGATCTGGATTATCTCCACATCACGACCAACAATACCATCTACGGCACCGAGTTTTTCGAAGATATCGATTCGCCCGTGCCTCTGATCGCCGACATGTCGTCCGACATCCTGGCCCGTCCGATCGATGTTTCCAAGTATGCCATGATCTACGGCGGTGCGCAGAAGAACCTGGCGCCCGCAGGCGTCTCTTTCGTCATCATCCGCGAGGACATGCTCGACAAGATCGTGCGCGACCTGCCTACCATGGTTTCGTTCCGCACCCATGTGGAGAACAATTCGATGTTCAACACTCCGCCCGTCTTCCCGATCTATGTGCTGAAAGAGACCTTGCGGTGGCTGAAGAAGATCGGCGGCGTTCAGGAGATCCACCGTCGCAATGTCGCCAAGGCCGAGTTGCTCTACAACGAGATCGACCGCAACCCCTTGTTCCGCGGCACGGTCGAAAAGGAGGATCGCTCGCTGATGAACATCTGCTTCGTCATGGCCGACGGCTACGAGGAGCTGGCACCCGAGTTCATGGAGTTCGCCAAGGCGCGCGGCATGGTCGGCATCAAGGGCCACCGTCTGGTCGGCGGCTTCCGCGCTTCGTGCTACAATGCTTTGCCCATCGAGAGCGTCCAGGCTTTGGTCGACTGCATGCAGGAGTTCGAGAAATCGCATGCGAAATAGGCCCCGATGGCTTATCAGTTCAAGATTCCCACGGCTTACAGCGCCTTGACGGGCGAAGTGACTGCATGGGAGCAAACCGAATTACAGGAAACCACAACATTGAAACACACCATGAAAATATTGGTTGCCACCGAAAAGCCCTTTGCCAAAAAGGCCGTCGAGGGGATTCGCGGAATCGTCGAGGAGGCGGGCTATGAACTCGCCCTGCTCGAAAAATACGCAGATAAGGCCGACTTGTTGGCTGCCGTAGCCGATGCCGACGCATTGATCGTGCGCAGCGACAAGGTTACCGCCGAGGTGATCGACGCAGCGAAGAACCTCAAGATCGTGGTTCGTGCCGGCGCCGGATACGACAATGTCGATCTGGCCGCCGCATCGGCCCGCGGTATCGTCGTGATGAATACTCCCGGGCAGAACTCCAACGCTGTGGCCGAGTTGGCCGTGGCGATGATGATCTTCATGGCCCGCAACCGGTTTACGCCCGGCACCGGATCGGAGATACAGGGCAAGACGCTCGGCATCCATGCCTATGGCAACGTCGGCCGCCTGGTCGGCCGCAAGGGCAAGGCGCTCGGCATGCGGGTCGTCGCTTTCGATCCGTTCGTCGCCGATCCCGAGGTCTTCAAGGCCGACGGCGTGGAGCAGGCAGCTTCCGTCGAGGAGCTTTACAAGGTGTCCGATTATCTGTCGTTGCACATCCCCGCTACCCCGCAGACCAAGGGTTCGGTCGGTTACGACTTGTTGATGTCCATGCCCCAAGGGGCCACGTTGGTAAATACCGCCCGCAAGGAAGTGATCGACGAGCAGGGTTTGGTACGGGCCTTGACCGAACGCGAGGACTTGAAGTATGTCACCGACATCGCTGCCGCCATCCAGCCTGAGTTGGACGAGAAGTTCGGCAAGCGCGTCTTCGCTACCGCCAAGAAAATGGGAGCCGAGACCGCCGAAGCCAACCTCAATGCCGGTTTGGCCGCCGCACGGCAGATCGTCGACTTCTTCAAGAACGGCAATACCCGTTTTCAGGTGAACAAGGCGTAGCTTGCCGGGTGTGCCGGAACGATTTTTTCCGGGCATCGCCCGTCTTGTTGCGAAGCATTTTTTGAAACTTTTATTAAATAACTGAAATTTATGGTCAGAATCAAGCCTTTCCGCGCCGTCCGCCCGCCCAGGGAGCATGCCGCCGAGGTGGCGTCGCGTCCCTACGACGTTTTGAATTCCGCCGAGGCCAAGAGCGAGGCTACGGAGCGGTCGTTGTTGCATATCATCAAGCCCGAGATTGATTTCGAGCCGATCGCCGACGAACATTCGCAGCAGGTCTACGACAAGGCTGTCGACAATTTCCGGCGTTGGCGCGAGCAGGGATGGTTGCAGCAAGACCCCGAAGAATACTATTATATCTATGCCCAGACCATGGAGGGCCGCACGCAGTACGGTCTGGCCATGTGCTGCCACTTCGAGGATTATCTTTCGGGCGCCATCAAGAAGCATGAGTTGACGCGTCCCGACAAGGAAGAGGATCGCATGATCCACGTCCGCAACCAGCAGGCCAACATCGAACCCGTCTTCTTTGCCTATCCCGACAATGCCGAGATCGATGCTATCGTGGCCGAAACGGTCAAGAACAGCGCTCCCGAATATGATTTCACCGCGGCTGACGGCTTTGGTCATCAGTTGTGGGTGATCCGCGATCGCAAGACCAACGACCGCATCACCGAAATCTTCAAGGGCATTCCGGCCCTCTATGTTGCCGACGGGCACCACCGTACTGCCGCTGCCGCCCGGGTGGGCGCCGAGTGCAAGTCGAAGAATCCGGGCCATTGCGGCGAGGAGGAGTATTGCTACTTCCTGGCCGTCACTTTCCCGGCCGGTCAGTTGCGCATCATCGATTACAACCGTGTGGTCAAGGATCTGAACGGACTCACGCCAGCCCAACTGCTCGACAAGCTCCGCGAGAATTTCGTTGTCGAGGAGAAGGGCGCCGACGAATATCGTCCTGCTGCCCTGCATAATTTCTCCATGTATCTCGACGGCAAATGGTATAGTCTCACGGCCAAGCCGGGCACTTACGACGACAGCGATCCGATCGGGGTGCTGGACGTGACGGTACTTTCTAACCTTGTGCTCGACAAGATTCTCGACATCAAGGACCTGCGCACTTCCAAACGCATCGATTTCGTGGGCGGTATCCGCGGCTTGGGCGAGTTGAAGCGACGCGTCGACAGCGGCGAGATGCAGGCGGCTTTCGCCCTCTACCCTGTTTCGATGCAGCAGCTCATCAACATCGCCGACACGGGCAACATCATGCCGCCCAAAACGACATGGTTCGAACCGAAACTCCGCTCGGGCGTGGTGATCCACAGCTTCGAGAAATAGTTCGGAGACTTCTGCCGGCGTTTCTTGCCGTCGGTTTGGGAGAGGTGCGGAAGCACCTCTCTTTTTTTCTCCAAGTGGCGCGCTTGCTGCGACTTCGGATCGGCCCGATTCGCCGATGCTCCTCGTTCCGCTCTTGATTGTTGCAATGAATCTTTAATAAAATTGTCGCTTGAGACTATGAATTGTGAATTATTTGTTATATTTGTTACCGAATACTAATTTTTCGGTATCATGGCTAAAATCAAAGGTACGATCGTTGTCGACCTGGAGCGTTGCAAGGGTTGCGGGGTCTGCGTGGCTTCGTGTCCGTGCAAGGTTCTGGAGTTGTCGGCCGAAGTCAACAGCAAGGGTTATCCTGTGGCCCGCATGGCCGATCCCGACGCTTGTACGGGTTGTGCTTCGTGTGCGGTGATCTGCCCCGACAGCGTTATTACGGTTTATCGTCAAAAATTCGAATAGGACTATGGCAGAGAAAGAGGTCAAGTTGATGAAAGGCAACGAGGTGATCGCCCATGCTGCGATCCGCTACGGTTGCGACGGCTACTTCGGTTACCCCATCACGCCGCAGTCCGAAGTGATGGAGACTTTGATGGAGTTGAAGCCTTGGGAGACCACCGGCATGGTCGTCTTGCAGGCCGAGTCCGAGATTTCGTCCATCAATATGGTTTACGGCGGCGCCGCTACCGGCAAACGGGTCATGACGTCGTCGTCGAGTCCCGGCATTTCGTTGATGGCCGAGGGGATCAGTTATCTGGCCGGCGCCGAGTTGCCGTGTCTGATCATCAATTGCCAGCGCGGCGGCCCCGGTCTGGGTACCATCCAGCCTTCGCAGGGCGATTATTTCCAGGCTGTCAAGGGCGGCGGCCACGGCGACTACAAGTTGATCGTCTTCGCGCCCAATTCCGTGCAGGAGATGCACGACCACGTGGCCGAGGCGTTCGATCTGGCGTTCAAGTACCGCAACCCTGCCATGATTTTGGCCGACGGAGCCATCGGGCAGATGATGGAGAAGGTCGTCCTCGCGCCCCAGCGTCCCCGCAAGACCGACGAGGAGCTGAAGGCCGAGTGCGATGCCTGGGCCGCCATGGGCAAGCCCGCCGGGCGCGAGCGCAATGTCGTCACGTCGCTCGAATTGCAGTCCGAGAAGATGGAGATCATCAACCAGCGTTTGCAGGCTAAATATAAGACTCTGGAGGAGAACGAGGTGCGTTTCGAGGCCGTCGAGTGCGACGATGCCGATTATGTGATCGTCGCGTTCGGTTCTTCGGCCCGCATCTGCTCCGCCACCGTCGAGATGGCGCGTGCCGAGGGTTTGAAGGTCGGATTGCTGCGTCCCATTACGCTCTACCCCTTCCCCACGCAGCAGATTGCCGAGCTGGCCGCTCGCGGCGTGAAAGGTTTCCTTTCCGCCGAGTTGAACGCCGGGCAGATGGTCGAGGACGTGCGGTTGGCCGTGGGCGGCAAGGCTCCCGTCGAGCACTACGGACGTCAGGGCGGCATGTTGTTCAACCCCGACGAGGTTTTGGCCGCACTCAAGGATAAATTGATTAAAAAGTAAAGGATCATGGCAGAGGTTGAAATCAAGCAGGAGAATCTGGTTTACGCCAAACCGGAACTCATCACCGACAATGTCATGCACTATTGCCCCGGATGCAGCCACGGTACGGTGCACAAACTCATCGCCGAGGTCATCGCCGAGTTGGGATTGGCCGACAAGACCGTGGGCGTTTCGCCCGTAGGGTGTTCGGTGTTCGCCTATAATTATATCGACATCGACTGGATCGAGGCTGCCCACGGGCGCGCCTTGGCCGTCGCTACGGCCGTCAAGCGGCTCAAGCCTGGCACGATGGTCTTCACCTACCAGGGCGACGGCGACCTTTCGGCTATCGGTACGGCCGAGTCGATCCATGCAGCCGCACGCGGCGAGAATGTCGTGGCGATCTATATCAACAATGCGATCTACGGCATGACCGGCGGTCAGATGGCCCCCACTACCCTGCTGGGCATGAAGACCGCCACTACGCCTTATGGACGCGATCCGCGTTTGAACGGCTACCCCTACAAGATCGCCGAAATGATGGCCCACCTGGATGGCGCCACATTCATTACGCGTCAGAGCGTCCACAAGCCTGCCAATGTGCGCAAGTGCAAGGCCGCCATCAAAAAGGCGTTCCAGCGGGCCATGGACGGCAAGGGCTTCTCGCTCGTCGAGGTCGTCTCGACCTGCAACAGCGGTTGGAAACTCTCGCCCGTCGCTTCGAACGAGTGGCTGGAGCAGAACATGTTGCCTTTCTACCCCCTGGGCGACATCAAAGTGGTTGAATAAGTGCGCAGACGATTATGAAAGAGACATTGATTATAGCAGGCTTCGGCGGCCAGGGCGTCCTCTCGATGGGTAAGATTCTGGCTTATTCCGGCGTGATGCAGGATTTCGAGGTTACATGGATGCCGTCGTACGGCCCCGAGATGCGCGGCGGCACGGCCAACGTCACGGTGATTCTTTCCGACCGGAAGATTTCATCGCCCATCGCCCATGAATTCGATACGGCGATCATCCTCAATCAGCAGTCGATGGAGAAGTTCGAACCGATGGTCAAGCCCGGCGGCGTGTTGATCTACGACACCAACGGCATCACGCGTCACCCCGTGCGCGAGGACATCTCCGTTTTCGCTATCGACGCTACGGCCGAATGCGCCCGGCTCGGACAGGCCAAGTTGTTCAATACTATGATTTTGGGCGGTTACCTCAAGGTGCGGCCTGTTGTCGATATGCAGAACGTCATGATCGGACTGAAGAAGTCGTTGCCCGAGCGTGCATGGAAAATGCTCCCCGACAACGAGAAAGCCATCATCCACGGCGGCGAGATCATCCGAAAGATAAGATAAGAGCCGTCTTATTGAAAAAGCAGCCCGACGAATTTCGTCGGGCTGCTTTTTTTGGGGTTTATTTGTTAAATAAATCTTTGATACATCCGATCGAGCTCAATACGGAGGATGCGTCGTATGGCAGGTAGACGGTCTTGTTGTCTTTGCCACTGACCATTTCCTTTAAGGTCGATATGTATTTGTCGGCCAGCATGTAGTTGGCCGGGGTCATCTGCGAGCCTTGGATGGCGGCGCTTATGCGGGTGATGGCCTCGGCTTCGGCTTTGGCTTGCGCGATTTTGGCTTCGGCGATACCTTCGGCTTTCAGGATCTGCGTCTGTTTTTCGGCTTCCGCCTTGTTGATCTGCGCTTCTTTTTCACCTTCCGATTTCAGAATGGCGGCTTCCTTGGCACCCCGGGCTTCGAGTACTTTGGCACGGCGTTCGCGTTCGGCCTGCATCTGCTGTTCCATGGCGTTGCGTACGCTTTCGGGCGGCGTGATGTCCTGGAGTTCCACCCGATTGACCTTTACGCCCCATTTGTTGGTGGCATCGTCCAGCACGGCGCGCAGTTTCGAGTTGATCGTGTCGCGCGAAGTCAGCGTCTCGTCCAGCTCCAGTTCTCCGATCACATTGCGCAGTGTCGTTTGAGTAAGTTTTTCGATGGCATTGGGCAGATTGTCGATTTTGTAGACGGCCTTGACCGGGTCGACGATTTGAAAATAGAGCAGCGCGTTGATCGTCGTCGTTACGTTGTCTTTGGTAATCACGCTCTGACTCGGAAAGTCGTATACTTGTTCGCGCAGGTCGATTTTCGTGGATTCTTTGATTACCACATGACTATTGTATTCGCTGCTTTCCACCGGGTACCTTACGCGGATGACCCGTGCCTTGTCCAGGATGGGCCAGATGATGTTGACTCCGGACGGAAGCGTCCGGTGGTATTTTCCCAGCCGTTCGATGATTTTCGTTTCGGATTGCGGAATGATTTTGAATCCGATAAGAACGCTGATGCCTACGACGATCGCAAGCAGACACAGGATGATTAGGATGCCCATGATCTAAATTTGTTTTACGGTTAGTATGATGCTGTCGATTTTCGTTATCGCCACCCGACTGCCCTTGACGATCGTTGCGTTGTCTTCGGCTGCCGCTTTCCAGTCGTCGCCGTCGATGGCCACTCTTCCGGTTCCGGCGCGGCTGTCGATGGTTTCGGATACGATGGCGTGGCGTCCTATCAGTGCCTCGGCATTCGTTTTTACCGTGGCGCTGCGGCGATAGAAGAACTTCAGCAGCAGAGGCCGTATGGCGACGAATGCCACCAGGGTGCATATGGAAAACCACAAAAGTTGCATCTTGAGATTCGCATCGCAGGCGCTCGCTATGGCGCTTCCTGCTGCGCCGAACGCGAAGCAGATCACGGCGAATCCGCTCGTGAAGATTTCAATGATTATGAAAATCAGTGCGATGATGATGTAAATGTGCCAAAGTTCCATCTTGTTCGGGTTTGAAAGTTGTTCGGTGGAGGTTCTTCGGTAAAGATACTAATATTCCTCGATATTTTGCTTTATCAAAAGGCAAAATATCGAGGAATTGCTGGACGACTGCCCTATTTTTCGGTCTCCGGTTTTTCGATCGGCTGGAAGTCGATCTGGTAGAATTTGAATTCGGGTTTCATCATGGCGCCCGTCGCGGCATCGATGCCCCAGCCGAGTATATCGCACAGGTTGATGATCGACACAGCATTGAAATTCTTGTCGATGATGATCGTCTCCGTCTGATACGAGGGTGCTTCGGCCTTTTACGACCGTTTCGTCGAATCCGCGTTTGATCTTGGTGGTGTAGGGAAATGTTACGTTGGTGTGCTTGCGTCCGTCGATCGTCAGCGTGGCTTTCTCCTGGATGTCGCTTTCGAAGGTTACACGGGCCTTGGAGCCGCAGAATATGGTTGCGCAAGAGGTCAGCAGGCCTGCCATGGCAAGAAGAATAAAATAGCGTTTCATTGTTCGGGTTGATGTGGGCCGTGTCCCCGCAGCGGTTTTCGTTTGTCGGTCAAGGTATATAAAAAACGTGGGACAGAACTTTTATTCGTCTTTCGAGGTCTTCGCAATACCTTGCAGCCAAATAAAGAGTAAAGCCCACGCAGAACGTGAGCGTTTACGCCTTACTCTTGGCTGCTTTTAAAAGTTGCGAAGTTTCGAAAGACAAGAAATAAAGCTAACGCTTTTTATATGTTTGTGCTGGCGCTTTTAGTGCGTGGCAGCATGAATGGAAATTTGAAAATGACTTTTATTTTCTCATAGGCGAAATAGGTTTTCTATATACAAATATAAGTTTTTTTTCTGATTCGGCGGGTTGCCGCACGTGATTTCCGGGGCGGGCTTTCGTTTTATCGCGACCCGAGCCACAAAAAGAGCATGCCCAGGAGGATGAAGGCCAGGTCGACCGCTTTCGACCGCAGGTTGCGTTCGTGGAACAGCACGGCCCCGCAGAGGAACGACACCACCACCGAGCCGCGGCGGATCATCGACACCACCGAAATCATGGCATCGCTGTCGCTCAACGCCATCAGATAGGCGAAGTCGGCCAGCGACAAGAATATGGATATCAAGGGTATGGCCCAGCTCCAATGGAACGGGGTCGTCGTGCGGCGGCGCGGCCACCACAAGATCGCCACCAGCATGGACATGATCGCGAATTGGTAGAGGTTGTACCATGCTTGCACGAATACCGGATCGAGGCGCGTCATGATATATTTGTCGTATAGTCCGCTTATCGCGCCGGTCACAGCAGACAAAGCCACGAATACGATCCAGATGTTGTGGGCGAAATCTACCCCCTCGCGGCGGCTCGACCGGCTGAGCATGAACAGCGACACGAGTGCCAGGCCTACGCCGATCCATTGGCAGGCGTTGAGCCGCTCGCCGAACACCAGCATGGCGCCCACCAGCACCATGACCGGACGCGTGGCGTTGATCGGCCCCACGATCGTGATGGGCAGATGTTTGATTCCGAAGTAGCCGAACACCCACGATGTCAGCACGATCACCGATTTGAGCAGCACCAGCGCATGGGCGCTGCCCGTCCCCGGCGCCGACGCCAGCACGGTGCCGTCGAACCACCCCCATCCGTATTCTGCGGCAAGGATCGTCGGCAGGAAAATCAGCGTCGAGAAAAACGTGTTCAGCAGCAGCACCGGCAGCACTGCATTTTCCGTGAGCGCTTTCTTTTTAGCGGCGTCGTAGAGTCCGAGCAGAGCCGCCGAGGCGAACGCAAGAGTCAGCCACATGATTCGTGAAAGTTTGTTTGTTGTTCGTTGTCGTCGCCCGAACAGAGCGGTCGGGGTGGCGGGAGTGCGGATCTGAAAATCCGGGGCAAAGATAGCGCAAGGCGCGGGCAATCCCAAATTTATTTTGAGTGCAACCGAGTTGCGGTTTTCTGTATGGTTTTCTGTAGATATGCGCAGCCGGTTGCCGGAACTTGTGTTTTGCCATGTGCAGTTCGTTTGTCGCCGCTTTTTCGCAAAATCTTCGTATATTTGCGCACACTTTCGTTTACGACCCGATGAAAAACATCCGCAATTTTTGCATCATAGCTCATATCGACCACGGCAAAAGCACGTTGGCCGACCGTCTGTTGGAGAAGACCAATACGCTGAACCAGCGCGAGATGCAGGCCCAGGTGCTCGATGATATGGATCTCGAACGCGAGAAAGGCATCACCATCAAGAGCCATGCCATCCAGATGGAGTATGCGGCGCGCGACGGCCAGCGTTATGTCTTGAATCTGATCGACACGCCGGGCCATGTCGACTTCTCCTACGAGGTGTCGCGGGCCATCGCTTCGTGCGAGGGGGCCTTGCTGGTGGTCGACGCCACGCAGGGCATCCAGGCGCAGACCATTTCCAACCTCTATTTGGCCGTGGGCCACGATCTGGAGATCATCCCCGTGTTGAACAAGATCGATATGGATTCGGCCATGATCGACGAGGTGAAAGATCAGGTCATCGACCTCATCGGTTGCAAGGAGGAGGACATCCTCTTGGCGTCCGGTAAAACGGGTCTCGGCGTCGAGGAAGTGCTCGAAGCCATCGTGCAGCGTATTCCGGCGCCCCAGGGCGATGAGAACGGGCCGTTGCAGGCGTTGATCTTCGATTCGGTGTTCAATCCCTTTCGCGGCATCATCGCCTATTATCGCGTTTTCAACGGTACGCTCCGCAAGGGCGACCATGTGAAGTTTTTCAACACCGGCAGCGAGTACGACGCCGACGAAATCGGTGTGTTGAAGCTCAAGATGCAGCCCCGTCAGGAGATCAAGGCCGGCGACGTGGGCTATATCTGTTCCGGCATCAAGACTTCGGCCGACGTCAAGGTCGGCGATACGATCACTTCCGTTGCCCGGCCTGCCGACGAGGCCATCGCCGGTTTCGAGGATGTGAAGCCGATGGTCTTCGCGGGCGTCTATCCCGTCGAGGCCGATCAATACGAGGATTTGCGGGCGTCGCTCGAAAAACTCCAGCTCAACGATGCGTCGTTGACTTTCGAGCCGGAGAGTTCGTTGGCGCTGGGCTTCGGATTCCGTTGCGGCTTCCTCGGTTTGTTGCATATGGAGATCATCCAGGAGCGTCTCTATCGCGAGTTCGACATGGATGTCATCACTACCGTGCCCAATGTCTCCTACCGGATCACCACCACGCAGGGCGAGACGCTCGAAGTGCACAATCCTTCGGGTTTGCCCGAGATCACCAAGGTTGCCAAGATCGAAGAACCTTATATCTTGGCCCAGATCATCACCAAGTCGGAGTTTTTGGGCAACGTCATCAAACTTTGCATCGACAAGCGCGGTGTGATGAAGAACCAGACTTTCATCACGCAGGATCGTGTGGAGGTCAATTTCGACATGCCCTTGTCGGAGATCGTTTTCGACTTCTACGACAAGCTCAAGAGCCTTTCCAAGGGGTATGCTTCGTTCGATTACCACCGCACAGGCTATCAGCTCTCGAAGCTCGTCAAACTGGATATTCTGCTCAACGGCGAACCGGTCGATGCCCTTTCGTCGTTGATCTATGCCGACCACGCCTACGATTTCGGCCGCAAGATGTGCGAGAAACTCAAGGAGCTGATCCCGCGCCAGCAGTTCGACATCGCCATCCAGGCCGCCATCGGTGCCAAGATCATCGCCCGCGAAACGGTCAAGGCCGTGCGCAAGGATGTGACGGCCAAATGTTATGGCGGCGATATTTCGCGTAAGCGCAAACTGCTCGAAAAGCAGAAGAAAGGCAAGAAGCGCATGCGCCAGATCGGCAACGTCGAGGTGCCCCAGTCGGCATTCCTCGCCGTGCTGAAGATGGATTGAGATTGTGGCCGTGCGGGCCGGATCAAGGCCTCTGGAACAAATAGGAGAATCGCTGGCAGAGGAAAGTCGAGCAGGGAAATAGCTCTCTTTGCCAGGTATGCGGTCGGTTGCTGTTGCGAAATTTCGGCGGAATTCAAATTTTTTCTTCCGAAATTTGATTTGTCGGATTTTCCGCGTATCTTTGTTCTCCGAATCGCGGAAGTAGCTCAGTTGGTAGAGCATCAGCTTCCCAAGCTGAGGGTCGCGGGTTCGAGTCCCGTCTTCGGCTCGAAGAGAATCGGAGCGTTGCAGAATTCTATGCAGCGTTCCGATTTTTTATTTGCATACGATTTTGGGCATCTTTAAATCTGCAATCGCCCCTGGACGGAAAATCCGACAAATCAAATTCCGGCCGGGGGCGATTGCATGAAAAGCGGTTACGCTTCTTCGTAGGCGGCCGCTTCGGTTTTTTCCAGCGGCAACGGCCGGGTGCAGAAGTACCATTCGTAGCATTTCATGCCTGGCGCCGTCTGTTCCTGACCGTTGTAGGTCGCCGGCGCCGGTACGATGATGTCGTCGCCCGGGCGCCAGTCGGCCGGCAGGGCTACATGATGTTTGTCTATGGTTTGCAGGCCTACCAGTATGCGTTTGAGTTCGTCGAAGTTGCGGCCCAGCTGCATCGGATAGTAGACTACGGCGCGGATCGTGGCTTCGGGGTCGATGAAGAAGACGGCGCGTACGGCGGCCGTCGTCGAGACGCCCGGTTGGATCATGCCGTATTTGTGGGCCACTTCCATCGACATGTCGGCGATGAGCGGGAAGCCGAGTTCGACTTTTTTGTGTCCTTTGAATTCGATCTTGTCGTGGATCGACTTCATCCAGGCTATGTGGCTGGGGTTGGTGCCGACCGAAAGTCCGACCAGACGGCAGCCGAGCGCTTCGAATTCTTTCTGCATGGCGCCGAAGAGCACGAATTCCGAGGTGCAGATCGGCGTGAAGTCCGACGGATGGCTGAACAGAATTACCCATTGGCCCTTGAAATCCTCCGGAAACCGGATTTTGCCCTGGGTCGTCTCGGCTTCGAATGCCGGGGCCTTGTCGCCGATGAGCGGCATGCGGTAGGTTTGATTTTCCATAGTGTTGTGTATCGATGTGTTTTTTTCGCCTTGTGCTTATGCAAATAGAGTGCCCGGGCCGTTCGTCGCATTTCCGGCTGCTGGCTGTGGTATGCAATTTGCCGAAGTGCGGATAAGTTTCAATTTTTACGCGATTATGAAAACGGACAACACCAAAACCACCAAAAACGCCGGTATGACCGGTCAGACCGAGTTCCACCGTTTCTTCGTGGAGCAGCTCAAGGATATCTATTGGGCCGAGAAGCATCTGAAAAAGGGTCTGCGCAAGATGAGCAGGGCCGCAACCAGCCCTAACCTCACGGCTGCTTTCGACAAGCACTATAACGAAGGCGACGAGCAGATCGTGCAGTTGGAGACCATTTTCGGGTTGTTGGGCGAGAAGCCCGAGACCAAGCGCTGCGAGGCGATGGCCGGCTTGCTCCAGGAGGCCGAGGAGATGATTTCCGACACGCAGAAGAACAGCTTCGTGCGCGATGCCGGGTTGATCCTGGCCGCCCAGAAAGTCGAGCACTACGAGATCGCCACCTACGGCACGCTCAAGGCATTGGCCGCCTACTTGCCGGAGAAGAAGGTGAAGCGGATGCTCGAAACGATTCTCGCGGGCGAGAAAAAAACCGACGAGGCGCTTACCCGTATGGCCGAAGATTTCGTCAACGAGTGCGCTGCCGTAGAATAGTCTGCCGATCGCGTCGGTTTCAGAGAGAGGAACTCTTTGTGTAAGAGTTTCTCTCTTGTTTTTGCGTCGTACGGCTGTCTGTCTCCCCTTTTTCCGGCTGGGGGTGTCACTTAAATGCGAATATGTTTGTTTTTGCGCTCTACTTGCGTTATCTTTGTTCGATTATTTATTGGCCGAACAAGTAAATTTTCAAACATATGAATATCTCTTATAACTGGCTCAAGCGTTACATCGAAACCGACCTTCCGGCAGAGCGGATCGCCGAGATTCTCACCGACATCGGACTGGAGGTCGAAGGCTTCGGCAAGGTCGAGACCGTCAAGGGCGGACTTCGGGGCGTGGTGGTCGCCGAGGTGCTGACTTGCGAGGATCATCCCGATTCCGACCACCTGCACATCACTACGGTCGACGTGGGTGCCGCCGAGCCGTTGCAGATCGTCTGCGGCGCGGCCAATTGCCGGGCCGGTCTCAAGGTGCTCTGCGCGACCGTCGGGGCGGTGCTCTATCCCGACGGCGGCGACGAGGAGTTCAAGATCAAGCGCAGCAAGATCCGCGGCGTCGAGTCGTTGGGCATGCTTTGCGCCGAGGACGAGTTGGGCATCGGGGCTTCGCACGACGGCATCATGGAGTTGCCGGCCGATGCACCCGTCGGCATGGCGGCCAGCGAATATTTGAAAATCGAGGACGATTACCTTATTGAAATAGGACTGACGCCCAACCGCGTCGATGCAGCGTCGCACATAGGCGTCGCGCGCGATCTTGCGGCTTACTTGACCGCCCGCGGACAGAAAACCGAGGTCTGCATGCCCGATGTGTCGGCTTTCGCGCCCGACAACCACGATTCGAATATCGAAATCCGTGTCGAGCAGGCCGAGGCGGCTCCCCGTTATGCGGGCGTCTCCGTCACAGGGTGCAAGATCGGCCCTTCGCCCGAGTGGATGCAGAATTGTCTGCGTGCCGCCGGCATCAATCCCAAGAACAATTTGGTGGATATCACTAACTTCGTGTTGTTCGAGCTGGGACAGCCGTTGCATGCGTTCGATGCCCGCAAGATCGAGGGCGGCAAGGTCGTTGTCCGCACGTGTCCCGAGGGTACGCCTTTCGTCACGCTCGACGGCGTGGAGCGCAAGCTCACGGAGAAGGATTTGATGATCTGTTCGGCCGAGCGTCCGATGTGCATCGCCGGCGTCTTCGGCGGGGCGGATTCGGGCATCAGCGATTCGACGGTCGACGTCTTCATCGAGAGCGCTTATTTCAATCCGGTATGGGTGCGCAAGACGGCCAAGCGTTTCGGGTTGAATACCGATGCTTCGTTCCGTTTCGAGCGCGGCGTCGATCCCAATTTGCAGGTTTATGCCGCCAAGCGCGCTGCTTTGTTGTTCAAGGAGTTGGCCGGGGGAAAGATTTCGAGCGACATCATCGATATCTACCCTGCCCCGATCGCCGATTTCGTGTTCGACCTTTCGTTCGATCGGGTAAACGCCTTGATCGGCAAGGAGATTCCCCGCGAGACCGTGCGAGCGATTCTCTCGGCGCTCGAAGTGAAGATCGTCGCCGAGAAAGACGGCGTGCTGACCGTGGCCGTTCCGCCCTATCGGGTCGACGTGCAGCGCGAGGCCGATCTGATCGAGGACATCTTGCGCATCTACGGTTACAACAATGTCGAAATACCCTCTTGCGTGCGTTCCACGCTCTCTTTTGCGCCGCAGCCCGACCGCAACAAGTTGATGAATCTGGCGGCCGATTTTCTGACGGCCAACGGGTTCACCGAGATCATGTCCAATTCGCTGACCAAGGGGGCCTACTACGAGGGACTCGCCTCCTGTCCGGAGGAGCGTTGCGTGCGGATTCTCAATCCGTTGAGCACCGACCTCAATGTCATGCGGCAGACCTTGTTGTTCAACATGTTGGAGGCCGTCGCGTTGAATGCCAACCGCAAAAACGGCGATCTGAAACTTTACGAGTTCGGCAATTGTTATTTCTACGATGCCGAGAAGCGTACCGAGGACAATCCTTTGGCTGCTTATTCCGAGGAATACCGTCTGGCAATCGCCGTCACCGGTGTCGCCGTTTCGCAGTCGTGGAATGCGAAGCCCGAAAAGGCCTCGTTCTTCACCCTGCGTGCCGTGGCCGAGAAGTTGTTGCGCCGTTTCGGCATCGACATCTACGCCTTGAAGACCGAGAGCGTGGAGAGCGATTTGTTCGGCGAGGGGTTGTCGATGTCGCTCGGCAGCAAGGAGTTGTTGCGGATCGGGTCGGTCGCTGGCCCCATCCGGCGCATGCTCGACGTCAAGCAGGACGTCTATTTTCTGGAGTTGAATTTCGATGCGCTCGTCAAGTCCACCAAGAAGCACAAGATCGTCGTCGAGGAGTTGTCCAAGTTCCCCGAGGTGAAGCGCGACCTGGCGTTGTTGGTCGACAAGCACGTGACTTTCTCGGCTTTGCGCGAGGTGGCTTTCGCTACGGAGCGCAAATTGTTGAAAAGCGTGGCCTTGTTCGATGTCTACGAGGGCAGCAAGTTGCCCGAGGGAAAGAAGTCCTATGCGTTGAGTTTCATTTTGCAGGACAAGAGCCGCACGCTCGACGAGCGTACGATCGAACGTGCGATGGCCAACCTTGCGGCCCAGTTCGAGAGCCGTTGCGGTGCCACGATCCGAAGTTGATCCGTTTTTTCTATGTTACAGCGAACCCCGCAGCCGAAAGGTTGCGGGGTTCGTGTTTGCTGTCGGTGGAGTTTATAGATTCGGTTTGATTTGCGGCGGTTGGATCGTCACCTGTGGCGTGCCGTTGCCGCAGCAGGTCGAGACAAGCCGTACGGCTCGGATCGCCCGGTCGGGATGCAGGCGGATGCTGCCGTTTTCCAGTTCGCCGATGCGTTCGAAGCGCTCCCCGTCGTAGGAGACTTCGGCATATCCCGTCGTGATCTGGGTCTTGGGCAGTTGCAGGTGGCCCGTTTGGAAGTACATTTCGCGGCAGCGCACCGGTTTTTCGAACGTGTAGCATATCCAGTCGTCCTCGCGGCAGGTGCGCAGCGTTCGCGAGGTGCTGCGATACTCTGCCGCACGGCTGAAAGGCGCGCGCGGACTCTCGGGCATCGACGACGTGATGCGGAGCGTCGGCGCAAGGGTGCGGTAGTAGGATTTGTGCGCCGCCTGCGGACTGCGGCCCGTCTTGTAGCACGTGTAGAAGCGATAGCGGTGCGGTTCGGCGGTGCGCAGCGGGTGGGTGTAGCGCTTCGGTGTGCCGTCGTCCGTCGTGTAGAAGATTTCCGCTTCGTCGTCCGTCGTGGCTGTGAAAACGCCGTCTTCGTAGTGCAGCTGCGGCGGAAACAGGCGGAATCCGATGCCCATCGCGGCCATGCGGTCGTAGTGTTCGCGGCGCAGTTCTTCGTAGTAGCTCTCCCACCCTTCGGCGTTGCCGTTCCATGCGATGCGGGCCAGGGCGCAAAGGCGCGGGAAGCACATGTAGTCTATGTAGTCGTTTTTTTCGGGTTCGTGGGACACATAGATCTCGCTCCAGAACGCTGCTTCATATCCCTCTATGTGACGCAGTTGTTTCTCGGAGAAGCCGCGCTGCGCCGGGTCGAATCCGAACGTCTTGCGGGCATCGAAGATCGAAGCCCAGCTGTGCCCCTCCTCGCGGGGCGTTTGGCGCATGTCGAAATAGAAGCATTCGCTCGGCATGATGACCGTGCGGTAGCCTTGGTCCGTAGCTTGGCGGCAGGCTTCGACGCTTTCCCAGCCGTGTACGCGGCTTTCGCGCGTGAATGCGCCGCTTGCAGCCGCTTCGTTCCATACCGCCGGGCGCTTGCCGCGGGCCGTCAGCATGGCGGTCAGACGATCCATGAAGCGGTCTTGCAGCCGGTGCGGGTCGTCGATGCGCAACCGTTGCATCAAAGCCTGGCAGTCGGGGCATTTTTTCCATTGCGACACCTCCACTTCGTCGCCGCCTATGTGGATGTATTCCGACGGAAAGAGTGTGCAGATTTCATCCAAAATATCTTCCAGCAGAGCGTAGTTCTCTTCGCGGGCTACGCACCATGCCGACCGGTAGTCCGTGCCGGCCGTCGCTGCGGTGTCCGCCGGATAGGCGCACCGGATTTCGGGGTGTACCGATCCGATGCAGCGGCTGTGGCCCGGCAGGTCGATTTCGGGGATGATTTCCACGTTGCGCAGGGCCGCATATTCGATCAGCGAGCGCATGTCGTCCTGCGTGTAGTAGCCGCCGTATTTCTCCGACCACTTGCCATAGACCGCCACCACAGGCGAGTCGCCGCCGCGGAAACCGCCGATTTGGGCCAGTTCGGGGTGCGATCCGATTTCGATGCGCCACCCCTCGTCGTCGGCCAGATGAAGGTGCAGTTTGTTGATGTTGTGGTAGGAAAGCAGATCGATATAACGTTTTACTTTCTCTGCGTCGATCCATGTGCGCACCACGTCCAGCATCATGCCCCGGTAGCCGTAGCGCGGAGCGTCTTCGGCCCGGCCGCAGGGCAGCGCCGTGTCTGCCGGGATGCCTTGGCGGGCATAGATTTCGGGCGGCAGCAGCCGGAAAAGGGCTTGCAGACCGTTGAAGACGCCTTCGCAGCTTGTGGCGCCGATGCGGATGTATTCCGGGGCGATTTCCAGCCGGTAGGCTTCCGAGGTTTCGCCCGGTTCGAGCGTCAGCACCACGGTGCTCTCGCCCGTCATGCGCTGTTCCACATTGCATCCCAGATATTCGGCTGCATAGCGGGCCAGAGGCAGGAGCGGTTCGTCGGCAGCGATGGTCGTGGCGTCCGAAAACCGAAATGTTCCGGCCGACGGAACAAGAGTTGCAGGAGCCGGTTGGGCCGCGGTATGTATGGCAAACAACAGCGAAGCGGCAAAAAGAAGCGGTTTCATGGTGCGGGGAAATAGTCGATACATTATTTTACTAAATTAGGTTATTCCGGTAAAACGGCCAAATATTCGGTTGAAATAGTGCGCCTCTTTTTTGAAAATGTAGTACCTTTGCTTCAAATTTTGTCGTCTTATGGAACAAGATAAACGATTGGCGGCTACGGCGCGGCTGCTGGAGGTGATGAACACCTTGCGCCGCGAGTGTCCGTGGGATCGGGAGCAGACGTTCGATTCGTTGCGCAGCAACACCATCGAGGAGACCTACGAACTGGCCGACGCCATCATCGACCGCAACATGGAGGGCATCAAGGAGGAGTTGGGCGACTTGCTGTTGCACGTGGTCTTCTACTCCAAGTTGGGCGAGGAGGCCGGGGCGTTCGATTTCGCCGAGGTCGCCGACGCGTTGTGCGACAAGTTGATCTATCGCCATCCGCACGTCTACGGCGATATCCACGCCAACACGCCCGACCAGGTGAAGGAGAATTGGGAGGCGCTCAAGCTCCGCAAGAAAAACCGCAAGAGCGGCACCCTGGGCGGTGTTCCGCGTTCGCTTCCGGCTTTGGTCAAGGCGTTCCGCGTGGGTGAGAAGGCCGCTGCGACCGGTTTCGACTGGCCGCGGCGCGAGGAGGTGTGGGACAAGGTGCGCGAGGAGGTCGGCGAGGTCGAGACCGAGATGAAGTCGGGAACGCCGGCCGATCTGGAGGCCGAATTCGGCGACCTGCTCTTTGCGCTCGTCAACGCCTGCCGGCTCTACGGCGTCGATCCCGAGTCGGCATTGGAGCGTACCAACAAGAAGTTCATCCGGCGCTTCAACTACATGGAGGAGCAGGCCGCAGCCCAGGGGCAGACCTTGCACGATCTGCCGCTCCAGCGTATGGAGGAGTTGTGGCAGGAGGCTAAAAAAAGCGAATAAGTTATGGCATTGATCCGAAAAATCCGCGGCCACGAGCCTGCGGTAGGCGAAAATACCTTTCTGGCCGAAACGGCCGTGTTGTTGGGCGACGTGACCGTGGGGCGCGATTGTTCGATCTGGTACAATGCCGTTTTGCGCGGCGATGTGAACAAGATCGTCATCGGCGACCGCACCAACATCCAGGACGGCGTGGTGTTGCACACCATCTACGACGGGGCGAAGCATCCGTCGCAGACCATCATCGGCAACGACGTTTCGATCGGCCATAACGCCGTGGTGCACGGCGCCCGCATCGGCGACAATTGCTTGATCGGGATGGGTTCCATCTTGCTGGATAACGCCGTGATTCCCTCGGGTTGCATCATCGCCGCAGGGGCCTTGGTGCTCTCCAATGCGCAGTTGGAGCCGAATTCGGTCTATGCAGGCGTTCCGGCGAAGAAGGTCAAGGACGTGACTCCCGAGCAGCGCGACGAAATCATCCGCCGCACGGCGCACGACTACATGCTCTACGCATCGTGGTTCAAGGAGGAGTAGTGCGATGAAGCTGCGTTCCGGATATAATATCTTCTTGAATCTGCTGGTCGCCGTAGCGGTCAGCCTGGTGGTCAATTTTTCTTATTTGCTGCTTTTGCTGGTCGACCAGAGGAACGATGCCGCACCCCCGCCTCCGCCCGAGGAAATCATGCGTCGGGCCGAGCGGTTGGAGTGCGGTGCGCTGCACGTTTCGCCCGACGGTCACGGTTATCTGCTCTATCCGGGCGGCGACAGCATCTACGTCCCCATGCAGCGCATCCGGAGGCTGGGGTTGCGCGACGGCGACAGCCTGGTGGCAGAGATCTCGGTTCCGCACGTTCCGCCCGCCCATCCCGTGATCGGCAAGGTGCTGCGGCGCAACGGCGCCGAGTTCGACTACGGGGAGTTGTTCAAACGTCCGGCAGAAAGTCTCGTGTTGACGTTGCAGTTGATCTATTATGTCTTGATTTCGTTCATTCTGCTGTCGATTCTCACTCCCGTGCAGTTGCATTATTCCCGGCGGCGCTTCATCGTGCGTTGCGTCTGGTGCGCGGCTGCGGCCGTGGCGCTCTATTTCGTGGCTCCGGTCACCGAATGGCGCAGCGGGCGGTTGATTTTCAACTTCATGGCTCCGCGGATGCTCGATTACGTCTTGCTGCTCAAATGTTCGTTCGCCGTCGTGGTGTCGATACTCTATAGTTGGATCTATGTGCTCATCATGCAGCGCCAGGCCGTTGCCATGGAGAACGAACAGCTTAAGAACGAATACCTTACTACGCGTTACAACATGCTTGTGGGGCAGATCAACCCCCATTTCTTCTTCAATTCGCTCAATTCGTTGGCCATGCTCGTGCGGGAAAAGCATCACGACAAGGCCCTCACTTACATCGACCAGCTCTCCTATACTTTCCGTTACATCATCCAGAACGGACAGAATACTTTGATCCCGCTCGGCGAGGAGTTGGATTTCATTCAGGCCTACAGTTATCTGTTCAAGATTCGTTATGCCGACAAGCTCTTTTTCGATGTCGACGTGTCCGAGGAGTTCCGCACTTGGCTGCTGCCGGCGCTCTCGTTGCAGCCGCTCGTCGGCAATGCCGTGAAACATAATGCGATCACTACTTCCCGTCCCCTGCATATCGCCATCCGGGTGCGCGACGGTTATCTGGAGGTGGCCAATCCCAAGGCGCCCAAGCTGGAGGCCGAACCTTCCACCGGCATCGGATTGGAGAACCTGCGCAGCCGGGTGCATCTGATCACGGGCCGGGATATCGTTGTCGTCGATACCGATGCCGAATTCATCGTGCGCGTGCCGCTCCAGAACCCTGCCTTATGATCCGAGCCTTGATCGTCGAAGACGAAACCGCCGCTGCGGTCAACCTGCGGGCCATCCTCCGGGAGACGGCGCCCGATGTGGAGATCGTCGCCACGCTCGAAAGCGTGACCGAGAGCGTCGATTATCTGCGCGCCCATCCCCAGCCCGATCTGTTGTTCATGGACATCCACCTGGCCGACGGCGATTCGTTCCGGATTTTCGATGCCGTGGAAATCGTTGCGCCCGTCATCTTTACGACCGCCTACGACCAGTATGCCCTCGATGCGTTCAAGGTCAGCGGCATCGACTACCTGCTCAAACCGCTCAACGGCGCCGATGTGCGGCGTGCCGTCGACAAGTTCCGGCGTCTGACCGGCAGCGAGCGCCACGATTACGGCGCGCGCGTGCAGGCCATGGCGGCCGGCCGCGAGGAGACTTTCCTGGTGCATGTGCGCGACCGCATCATCCCGTTGCACCGGGACAAGATCGCTTATTGCTACACTTCCAACGAGAAGGTTACAGCCTGCGATTTCGACGGCGAGTCCTATCCGTTGGATCGGACGCTCGAAACCTTGCAGACTTTGTTGCCGCCGTCCGATTTTTTCCGGGCCAACCGGCAGTTCATCATTTCGCGCCGTGCCGTGCGGGATATCGTCGTGTGGTTCGGCAGCCGCCTGGCGCTCTCCTTGCAGGTGCCTACTCCCGAGCGGATCATCATTTCGAAGGCCCGGGTGCCCGAGTTCAAGGCATGGCTGCGGTCGGTTCGCCCCGCCGAATAGTCGGTTGACCCCCGCTTCCGTCCGTTTTACCCGAAGTCCGGCTCCGGGTCGGCCATTCTGGCCCTACCTTTGCATCGGAGACCCGGACATAAGGGTTCCGAAACTAACGGACTACATCACTTAAAATTCAGAGTCATGAAAAAGAGTATTTTTGCAGTTGCCGCAGCGCTTTGTCTGCTGGCCGGATCGGATGCTTTCGCACAGAAACAGAATCCCCAGGGCCAGACGATGCCCAAGGAGCGCCCCACGGCCGAACAGATGGCGCAGCGCCGCACCGAGTGTATGACCAAGGAGCTGGGTTTGAACGAGACGCAGGCCAAGGAGGTCTATACGATCAATCTCCAGCAGGTGCAGCAGATGCAGGCCATGCGCGAGCAGATGCGCAAGAACCGCAGCGCCGAGGCCGAGAAGATGAAGTCGGTGCTCACGACCGATCAGTTTGTCAAGTGGTCGCAGATGCAAGGTCCCAAGCCGGGTGCGCACCGCGGCAAAACGGGCAAGGACGGCAAGTCCGGTTGCTGCGCGCAGCCCAAAGGTTGCAAGGGCCAGGGCGGCAAGGATTGCGCAAAACAGCGTGCCGCACAGGCCAACAAGTAGCCCGGCCGTATCGCCGAGGTTGCGTCAGGGTGTCGGTTCGGGCGACTGACACCCTTTTTTTGTCGATTCGCCCCGCACGAAGCGGATGAAATGGAAATAAAAGTTATCTTCGCGGTGCATTTCAGCAATATATAATTCGGAAATGAAAAAAATACTGCTCACAACCCTGCTTACTTTGATTGCGTCCGTCACGTTTGCCCAGAAAGGCAGCGTCACGGCAACGATTCTCGACGACGAGACCGGAGAGCCGGTCGCCGGCGCCGTATTGACGGTGGCGCCCGTGAAGGCTCCGGAGAAGAAACAGTATCTCACTTCGGCTTATCGGGGCGCAGTGTCCATCCCGTCGCTCTCCTACGGCGAGTATACATTGTCCGTCTCGTTCTTGGGTTACAACGATTACAATACGACGTTTGCGGTTGCGGCCGCGCGGCAGAACATCGGCGACATCCGCTTGAAGCCCGGCGTGCAGATCGAGACCGTGGTCAAGGAGGTCAAGGCGTTGCGGACCTCGCAGAAGGGCGACACCGTAAGTTACAATGCCGGAGCGTTCAAGGTCGTGGCCGACGCCGATGTGGAGGGCCTTTTGAAGAAGATGCCCGGCATCACCATCACTGACGGCACGGTCGAGGCCCAGGGCGAGGAGGTCAAGAAGATTTTCGTCGACGGCAAGGAGTTTTTCGGCGAGGATGTCACCACGGCCATCAAGTCGCTGCCCGCCCAGGCGGTCGACCGCATCGAGGTGTACAACAAGTTGAGCGATGCCGCCGAATTCTCCGGCATGGACGACGGCGAAGGATACAAGGCGATCAATATCGTGACCCATGAAAACATGCGTCAGGGCCAGTTCGGCAAGGTCTACGCCGGCCTGGGCTACGATGCCGACACCAAAACCGAGGATAAGCTCAAATACATCGCCGGCGGCAACGTGAACATCTTCAACCGCGACAGCCGTGTGTCGATCATCGGGCTTTTCAACAACGTCAACCAGCAGAATTTCTCGTTCGAGGATATCCTCGGCGTATCGGGCAATACGGGCGGACGTCGCGGCGGCGTGGGCCAGTACATGGTGCGGCCGCAGGACGGCGTGGCCAGCGTCAATGCCTTGGGCGTCAATTACTCCGATACCTGGGGCAAACGCGACCAGGTGTCGTTCCAGGGCAGTTATTTCTTCAACAATACCGATACGGAGAATCGTTCGACGGTCGAAAAATGGTATGCCACGCCGATGGCCGATACGCTTTCGACCAACGGCTATTCCGATACGCAGGCCTACAACCATCGTTTCAACGCGCGGTTGGAGTGGAAGATTTCGGAGAACCAGAATCTGATGATCCGGCCTTCTTTCAGTTACCAGTCCAACGACCCGTGGAGCCGGACGCAGGGGTGGCAGTACGGCCAGAGCGGTTACTCCCTGTCTCTTATAAACATATGACGCAGCCGACGAAGAGGAT
>JAIECN010000078.1:0-19712 GCA_029068505.1 Alistipes sp. | reverse complement strand
GAGCGGTTACTCCCCCACCGACAATTTCAATGAGGGAACCCGCCACGGCTACAACATCCGCACCAACGCCATCTACCGCGCCAAGCTGGGCAAGATCGGGCGTACGATCACTTTGGACGGTATGTTCCGTTATTCGGATTTCACCAATTCCTCCGATTCCTATTCCAACGTTATGGCCGCTTCAGCCGTACGTCCCGAGGGCAGCGATGTGCCGTGGGGGTGGAATCCCACGGGGAGTTATGTCGATCCGGTTACCGGCGAGGTGAAAAGCTATACCCAGTTGCGTTATTTGCGCACTTTGGCTCCGTCGCGCAGCCATTCGTTGCGCGGAGAGTTCACCTATACCGAGCCTGTGGCCAAACATGCCCAGGTGTCGGTGCAGTATCGTGCCGAGTACGACCACCAGGAGCGCGACAACAAAAGTTACATCACGGGCGCCGATTTTTCGATCGCAGGCCTCCCCTACGAGCCGTCGTTGTCCAATTCCTACGAGAGCAATTACCTGACCCAGCGTGTCGGCCCCGGTTTCCGCTACTCCAAGGAGCGCAACACGTTCGTGGCGAATGTCTACTACCAGCGTTCGTCGCTCGAAGGCCAGGTGATGCGGACCGATGCGGAGAAAATCAAGCATAATTACAACAATGTGCTTTATTTCATGATGGGCCAGTTGAATATCAACCGCGAGAATTCGTTGCGGCTGTTCGTCTCATCGTATACCGACAATCCCTCGGTGTCGCAGTTGCAGAGTATTTTCGATGTTTCCGATGCGCAGCACATTTCGAGCGGCAACGTCGAGTTGAATCCCTCCTACTACCACCGGGTCAACTTCCATTATACCAATTCCAATGTGGAGAAAGGGCGCACGTTCATGTGGATGTTCTCCATGCAGGCCGCTTCCGACTACATCACCAACGATGTGAGGTACAACGGCACGGTGTCGATTCCGGGCGTAAACGATAATTATTCCTATCTTCAGTATTCACGCCCCGTGAACATGAGCGGTTATTGGAACTTGATGACCCACGTCAGCTACGGTCTGCCCGTCGGGTTCCTCAAGAGCAACTTCAACGTCATGGCCGGCGTCATCTATACCCTCACGCCCAGCCGGATCGACGGTTTGCGCAACGAGACCAGCAACATGGGCTACGATTTCCGGGCCGTATTGGGCAGCAACATCTCCGAGAACGTGGATTTCACGCTTTCGTGGAACGGTACTTACAACGAGGCCAAAAACTCGCTCGATGCTGCCGCTGGCAAGAACCGTTACTTCAGCCATAAGGCCGAGGGTACGTTGAAAATCGTTTTCCCTCTGGGCTTCACCCTCACGGCCAGTGCGGCTTATACGCAGTATGTCGGCTTCACCAACGATTACAACGACGATTATCTGTTGTGCAACGCTTGGATCGGCAAGAAACTTTTCCGCAACAAGCGGGGCGAAATCATGATCGGCGTCAACGACATGCTCAACCAGAACAAGGCTTTCGCCCGCACCGTAGGTTCGGGTTGGACGCAGAATGCGACCAACAGCGTCGTCGGGCGTTATTACATGGTGCAGTTCACCTACAATCTGCGGCACTTCGGCAAGAAAGGTTCCAAAAATATGACCGACTATGGTGTGGAGCAGCCGAACACGCGTCGCGGGATGATGGGGCCGGGAGCCGGCGGGCCTCCTCCGGGCGGTTTCCGCGGCGGACCGAGATAGCCGATGCGGATTCGCCGCACCTCCTGCCGGTTCTTATGCTTCGATCATGGAATCGCCCCTGCCGGAAAACTCCGCAGGGGCGATTTCGTATTGCGATCGTACGACGGATGATTCCTATTCGGCGTCTTGTCCGCAGCGATCCGCCTGTTCTTGTTTGAGTACGAGGTGGATTCCGATGCAGGCGAGACCGCTGTAGATCACACCCAGGATGACGAGCGCCTTGATTTCGTCGAAGACCTCCGAAAGCGATGCGCCCATGGTCTGTATGCGGATGAATGCGTTCACGCCGTGGCTGCTCGGAAATATCTGTCCGAAGTTGTAGAGCCAGTCGGGCATGCCTTCGCGCGGATACGATACGCCGCTGAGCATCAGCAGCGGGATCGACGTCCAGAGCAGGAGCAGCAGCGAGTTTTCCCGGTAGCGGAACAGCGTCGAAACAGCGATGCTCAAGGCGATGCAGGCGGCCATGTAGATGGCCAGGAACAGCAGGATGGTTCCCGTGGCGCCGTTCATCGGATAGTGGAACAGTCGATAGTGCAGCGCGAGTACATAGAAGCAGGTGACCGCATAGATCGAGAGGTAGACCAGGCCGCGGCCCAGCACGATGGGCAGCGTCGACATGCGCCGGCGTCCGGGCGGGCAGAGTTTGTGGTAGAGACCGTGTTCGCGCCACGTGCCGCCGATCATGCCGATGCCGATGAGCATCGTTTGTTGGATGATCACCATGATGATCGCCGGCATGACGAACGTCCCGTAGCCCAGGTAAGGATTGAAGATGTTGTGCGCCTGGTAGATTACCGGTTGGGTGACAGCCTGGGCCTGCGGAATGTTGGCTCCCTTGGCGATCAGGCGTTGGAATTCTACCATGGCTCCCGTTTTGCCGATCGAGGTCACGACTTCCTGGAACACTTGGCGGTACATCAGGAAATAGCTCGCATCGCAGTAGATCGCCACGACGGCCTGCTGCCCGCCGAGCAGTTTTTCTTCGTAGTCGGACGGTATGTAGACCACGCCGTAGATCTTGCGGTCGAAAAACAGGTTTTTGGCCTCCTCCATGTCCGTAGGATTGTAGGCCACATAGGTGTTGGGTCCGGCGTTGAACGACTCGACCAGACTGCGGCTCGTGGAGGTTTGCGACTGGTCGATCACGCCGATCGGTACATTGCGCAGGACTTGCGGTGCGTAGGCCAGCGAATAGGCCGTGGCATAGATCAACAGGGCGAAGATCAGGATCAACATCACGCCGCCGTCCGAGAAGATCGTGCGGTATTCGTTGCCCATGACCGAGCGCAGCTGTTGCCAGTAGGATTCGATTTGTCTCAAGAAACGGTTCATGCTACGACCTCCCCCAGAATTTTTCTTCGGTGCAGATGTGCCGCAGGCGCGGCAGACACAGAAGCGGTAAAACGATGAACAGCGCCATGCCTCCCAGATCGGGCAGCGAGCAGACGGCCGGTGCGCCGCGCAGCATCTGGTCGACGAACAGATCGGTGTAGTAGGTGAACGGGAAAATCTTGCTTACCGCCCGCATGGCCGGATACATGGCCATGATCGGGAACGTGAGACCCGAGAACGTGAAGGCCAGCACCGAGTAGCCGCCGCCTATGGAGAGCGACAGACGCAGGTTGGCCATCAGCGAGACGATCAACACCGAGATCGACTGGTAGCTGACGATGAAAAGCAGCGTGCCGGCCAGGATCAGTGCGAGGCTGCCGTTGAGCGGCACGCCCACGACTTTGAAGATGATCGTCAGCATGACCAGCGACAGCAGGAACATCGCCGCCGTCGCAGGCAGCAGCTTGCCCAGCAGGGCCGCGCCGACCGAATCGTCGGCCGTGCGGAGCCATTCGCGGGCCGTGCCGTTCTTCAGTTCGGTGCCGATCGAGAAGACGGTCACCATCACGATGAAGATCAGCATCATCATGGGCATGAAGCTCGGCGAGAGATAGTACCCGTAGTTGATGTAGGGGTTGAACAGCACATGTTTGTCGAACCGTACGGGTTGCAGCTGCGCCATGGCCTGGCGTTCGGTCAGCCCTTGTTTGGTGAGCAGCTGGATCTGTATGCCCGCGCCGAACATCGTCACGGCGGTCTGTATGTCTTTCGACAGCAGGCCGTTCACCGTGATGTTGGTGCCCGAGACGTAGGCTTCCATATGGGTCTGGGTGTTGCTCAATATGTTTTTTTCGAAGAATGCCGGAATCTGCACGATGGCCGATATGCGGCCTTCGCGCATCAGTCTTTCGCCTTCGGTCATCGACTGGATGCCGTAGGCTACTCGGGCGGTGGGCGTATCTTCGATCATCTGGGCGACCTTGCGCGAGAGCGTCGAATGGTCTTCGTCCAGCACGGCGATCGGAATGTCGCGGGCGACGCCCTTGTGGAAAAGGATCGCAAAGAAGATGAACGACGTCAGCGGCAGCGCCAGCATCAGCACCCCGTATATGGGCTGGCGGCGCAGCCGTTGCACTTCGCGCTCCAGCACCGCGAACGTATTGTGCAGGAAGCCCATCCGCCTATTCGTTGAATTGATCCCAGTCGACCAGTACGCTCATGCCCGGACGCAGGGTCATGATGCCGCCCACCGGCTTGGCCTTGACGGCGAACGTGCGGATGTCGAAGCCGCCCTGCGTGCGGGTCGCCGCCCAGGTGGCGAAGTCGGCCTGCACCGAGATGTAGGTCACCTCGAATTCCCCGGTGTAGTCCAGGGCCGGGATGTATCCGCACATGCGCGTGCCGATCTTGATCGCCGGCAGCAGGGTCTCCTTGATGTTGAAGGTCACCCACATGTCGCTCGTGTCCAAGATGGCCACCACCGGATAGCCGCTGCCGACCAGTTCGCCTTCTTCGGCGATGATCGTCGACACTTCGCCGCTCACGGGCGAGTAGACCATCGCATCGCTGATGTAGGATTCCACTTCGTTCACGGCGCCTTCGGCTTGCTGCACCTTGGCTGCCGCTGCGGCCTTGTCTTCCTTGCGGGCGCCGTCTTTGGCCATGTCGTATTGAGCCTTGGCAGCCTGTGCCGTGGCTTTCATGGCATTGTAGTTGGCCGACGCTTCGTCGAGCTTCTGGGCCGGTACGACACCTTGGTCATAGAGGTTCTTCACGCGCTCGTAGGTCTTGCGCGCCAGTTCCAGCCCGGCCTGCGCCTTTTCCCACATGCTCAAGGCCGCTTCGATCTGCTGGATGCGGGCACCCGCTACGGCCGCGGCGTCCAATGCCGATGCGGCGTTCTTCACGGCTTCGGCTTGTTGCAACTTGGCGTCCAGTTCGGGTGTCGAAAGCGTGTAGAGCAATTGTCCTTGTTCCACATGCTGGCCTTGCTTCGCTTTCATGCAGTCGATGCGGCCAGGAACTTTGGACGAGGCCTTGTAGGTCGTGCATTCTACCGTGCCCTGGATCAGCATCGGGGTGTGCTTGGTCAGATAGCGGCTGATGAGCGCGACCGCCAGGACGATGACCGCTGCCGCAGCAACGATTCCAATGATGTTTTTGCGTTTCATATCGGTTGTTTTTTATTTTTTGTCGAAAAGTATGGGTCGGGCGTCGTCGCGGCGGGCATAGGCAGGAAATTCTTCGCTCAATCCGGCCGCTTCCAGCAGTTGGGCCAGAAGTTTGTCGTAGTTGAAAGCCGCTTGCAACCGTTCGGCACGCACGCCGGCCAGGTTCAGCTCTGCGTCGATCAGGTCCGACGACGAGGCCATACCCTCCAGGAATGCGGCATTTTTCATGCGCAGATACTCTTCGGCGAATGTCAGCGACGCGTCGATCGAGGTCATTTGGTTGCGATAGTTCATCAGTTGGTTGTAGAGCTGCTCGACCAGCACCGAGATATCCTTTTCTGCCTTGTTTTGCAACTCGCCTACCCGGCGTACGGTCTGCTTGGCCGCCGAATATTTGTATTCGCGGTTCAGACCGTCGAAAATCTTGATGTTCACCCCTACGCCCACGGCCCAGCGGGGAACCAGTCCGGTCACCTGATAGTTGTAGAACGAGCCGCCGCCCATCGCCACGACTTGCGGCAGGAACGCGCTGCGCTGTACTTTCACCCCTTCTTGGGCCAGATCGCGTTTGAGCGATACTTGGTTGAGCAGCGGGTTGCGGTCTGCGGCTTGCGTTTGATAGAACGTCAGGTCTTCGATCTTGTCCACAACGAACATCGAGGTGACAGGCAGCAATTCTTGGTTGCGGTTGAGCGTGTTTTGCAGGGCGCTCGATATGGTCTGCACCTGTAGGCGCGCATTGGCCAGTTCGCGTTCGGCCTCGGCCAGTTTGAATTCGACGTAGAGCCGTTCGCTCTGGGCGATCATGCCGTTCTGTTCCAGAGCGATGGCATCTTGCAGATGTTTGCGTACGCCGTCGACCACCTGTTGGCGGACGTCGACCACCTGCATGGCCAGCGAGAGTCCGAAATAGCGCTCGACCAGTTCGGATATCAAGGCGTTGCGCGTCTGGTTGCCTTGTTCGATGGCCGTGCGTTCCTGAATCTTCGCCGCGCGGCCTGCGGCGTTGATCTTGCCGCCCAGCCAGATGGGCATGGTCACTTGCCCGCCTACGAAGCCCAGACTCCGGTCTTGCACCTTGAGGAACCAGTCGGCGCCCAGAATCGGATTGATGAGTTGCTGGATCTGCGGAATGTATTGGGGCGGCACCATGCCGCTGCCGAGCACCTGGCCCGCAAGGTTCTGTACCGGCCCTTTCATTTCGTTGAAATCGAAGCCGATGTCCTTGCCCATGTAGGCGTAGGCGCCCGTGACGCTTATCTGGGGCATGCGCAGACCGATGGACGCGCGGCGTTCCTGCTGTGCGGCCCGTTCTTCGTATTCGGCCGCCTTCATGGCCGGGTTGTCGGCCAGCGTGACGGCGATCGCGTCGTCGAGCGACAGCGTGGCGGCGGGTTGCTGTGCCGCAGCTTGCGTCAAAAAGAGGAGCGTTGCTGCCGGGACGAGGGTCTTGACTGCTATTCTCATATCGTTCATTGAATTATGGGGAACAAATATAATGATATCTCTGCAAGTTATGATGCAGACCGGCAGTTTAGGCCATTTTTATGTCCTTATGGAAACAAAATGCGTCTGTTTATCGCCACAAATGGGCGTTCGCCCGGCGCACTTGGTCGGCAAGTTCCGGATAGTACTGCACCCGTACGCCAGCTTCCCGGAGCATGAGCGCTCCTTGGCATGCCGCGAACCGGTCGGGTTCGTAGAGTGCGAACGCCACATGAGCGAATCCGTGGCGCAGAATCATCGCGGTACAGCTTTCGGGTTCGCTGGCGCGGGTCGAGCAGGGTTCCATCGACGAATAGATGGAGGCTCCGCGCAGCGAGGCCCCTGCCGCTTCGGCCTTGGCTATGGCTTCTTGCTCGGCATGGTGCGTCGGCGATGTTTCGTGGGTGTAGCCCCGGAAAATTCGGCCGTCGGGTGTCACGACCACGGCCCCCACGCAGTACGACGTGGCGCTGGGCTTGCATTTGAGGCTTTCGCTCACGGCCATGCGCAGAAAACGCAAGTCGTCGGTCCGGGTGTCGGGCCGGAGTCGCCAGGTGCGGGTCTCCATGTCGCCGAACTTTTCGTATGTGCAGGGCGTGCCTTCGGGCGGTTCGAATGCGAAATGCACCCTCCCCCGCCCTTCGCCGAGCCGCATCGTCGGGTTCACAGCTACGCGCAGCGTGTCGACTACTCCTTCGCGCAGGAACATGTCGAGCACCTGCGCCCCGCCTTCGACGAAAAGCCGGCCGATGCCGCGCTTTTCCAGTTCGGTGACGATCCGGCTGGCCGATATGGGCACTGGCACAGGGATGACGGTCGCCGCGCCGGCCAGTTCGGGGAGTTCCCGGGGACAGAAGACGTAGCGGTCGGCGTCGCCCGTAGTGAAGAAACGCAGAGCCGGGTCCAATCGTCCGGAGCCGGTGAGCGTGACTTTGGTCAGATCGGGGCGCAGCCCGCGGGCCGCGCGTTGTCTTCGTGCCGTTTCATCGCGCAGAAGCAGCGACGGGTCGTCGCGCCGCAAGGTCTCGGCTCCTGCCAGAATCGCGTCGTATCCGGTGCGGAGCCGATAGACTTCGGCCAGGTCTTCGGGCGTGGAGATCAGCAGCCGTTCGGAGGCGGTGTCGTCCATGCAGCCGTCGGCCGTGGTGGCGACAGAGAGGGTTACGAACATTTGCGCAGGGTGATCAGGGTGATTTCGGGCCAGGCGCCGAGCCGCATGGGATAGCCCACGTAGCCTATGCCGTCGTTGATGTAGAGCGTGCGCCCGTCTTGTCGGTAGGGGCCGCTCCAGCGTTTGTAGAGCCAGGAGGCCGGTGAAATGTTGCGGCCGAAGATCCGGATCTTCAGTTGCATGCTGTGCACGTGTCCGGCCAGCGTCAGATCGCCGCGGCCGCTCTCTATAATCTGCGGCCATAATTGGGGCAGATGTACCGCCGTGATGTTGAAAAGCGTATCGGGCACGCCTGCGTAGGTCTTGTCCAAGGTCGTAGCTTGCAGCCGCGAGGAGTGGCGTTGGATGTGGAGCGCCGGGTCGAACGAGATGCCCGACAGCGCGATGCTGTCGTTTCCGCGATGCAGATAGATTGTGGTGTCTTGCAGCACGTGCCACCCTATCCGGGTTTGCCGTTCGATGACTTCGGCCAGACTCTCGTCCGCAGGCTGCGCAACAGTGTCTTTGATGTAGCGGCCCGTATCATGGTTTCCCGTGACCGAATAGACCGGTGCTGCCAGCTCTCCCAGTTTTTGCATGACGGCAGGCGTCAGTTCGCTCGAACGTATGTTCACCAGGTCGCCCGTGAAGACGATCAAGTCGGGTTGCAGGGCATTGATGCTGTCGACCAGGCGGCGCAGTTCGCGGTCGGGGCGTACGAGCGTGCCGACATGAAGGTCGGAAATCTGGGCGATGCGCAGTCCGTCGAAGCCGGCCGGAAGCCGGGGCGAGCATACCTCCAGCGTGTTGATCCGCAGGGTCGTACGGCCTGACGTTGCGCCCCACACCATGATAGCAGCGATACCCAGCCCCAGCAGTACGCCGAGCAGAGGCCGATGGAAGGCATTGAGCACGTAGAAACCGATTCGTGGAAATACGGTGATCATCCAGGCCCAGAACATCCACATCGACCAATTTATATAGGCGGTCGAATGGTCGCGGAGCAGCAGTCCGGCGACGGCTACGATCAGGGGCAGGGCGTCGGTCAGTGCAGCCCATGCGACGAAGAACCGGCGCCGCAGCGGCGCTGCGCCCTCGCGTTTCAGCCGCCGGAAGTGGTGGCAGTCGGCTGCCACGGCGCAAAGCCCCAGCAGAATGGCGAATGAAAAAAGCATACCTATAATAAAATAAATATGGACGGATCGGCTGCAAACCGAATGCCGGAAGCGACGGCCGTGCGGATGCCGCTTCGTCGGGGCGACGGTCTGCCGATGCAAAGATAGCGCAAGCCGTTTGCAAAAGCAAGTCCGCTTGCGGTTTGTTCTCGGAGCGGGTCACGCGGTTGTGCGGAAGAACGCAATTTTTGGGCTTCCTCCTGCGAATCCGATTCGCGGTGCAGGCCTTTGGCATACAACTTGCTAATTTGCGGGGTGAATATTAACCCGTTGTATTCCAAAAACTAAAAACGTGAAAGTTTTATTAAAAAACCAAATTTTATTCGGCTTATGAAAACATTTCGACTTTTGACTGCGGCTTTGCTGCTCGCGACTTCCGCATCGGCTCAGCGCTATCCGAACCAGGCTCAGGAGGGCGAGTACGCGCCCACGGTTTACCTGATCGCCGCTCAGGAGACCGAGACCCTCGGCTGCGGCTGCGCGTCGCGCGAGACCGCCGCACTCCACCGCGCGACGGTAACCAACGCCACGCAGGACTACATCGACACCCATCGTCCCGGGTTCCAGCAGGTGGAAAAACCGCAGTTCGTCTTCGCCACGAAGAACAACCGGTTCTCGTTCGCTGTGGGCGGTACGGTGACTCTGCGCGCCGGTTACGACTTCAAGGGTATTTCGGACAACATCGACTTCGTGCCTTACGACATCCCCGTTCCGGGCAATTACAGCACGCGCCAGAAGCTGATGATGGACGCCACCACCTCGCGCGTCTTCTTGAAAGCCATCACCAATACGGGTGCAGGCCGTGTCGTGGTGTTCTTCGATGCCGACTTCCGCGGCGGCCGCGAGGGCAGCTACACGCCCCGCGTGCGTTCGGCTTACGTGTCGGCCAAAGGTTTTACGTTGGGTCGTGACGTGACGACGTTCTGCGACTTGCAGGCTGCGCCCACCACCATCGATTACCTGGGTCCCAACGCCTACAATTTCAACTTCGCCACGATGATCCGCTACGAGGTGACCTTCGCCCGCGACCGGTTGACGTTCGGTGTGGCGGCCGAAATGCCCCACGTGAGCGGTACCTACAACGACAACTTCTCGTCGTTGCGCCAGCGCGTGCCCGACTTCCCCGCCTTCCTCCAGCTTTCCTGGGGCAACAACCGCGAGAGCCACATCCGCGCTTCGGGTGTCATCCGCAATATGTACCTGCACAACTTGCGCACCGGCAACAACACCTCCTTGTTGGGTTGGGGCGCCCAGTTCAGCGGCCGCATCAAGGTAGCCCGTCCCGTCGTGCTCTTCATGAACGGCGTCTACGGCCAGGGCATCACGCCTTACATCCAGGATCTCACCGGTTCGGGCCTCGACTTCACGCCCAATCCGCAGAACGCCGAGCAGATCCAGACCATGCCCATGTGGGGCTGGCAGGCTGCCGCGCAGATCAACCTCTCGCGCAAAGTCTTCCTCTCGGGCGGTTATTCGATGGTGCGCGTAGAGCATAAGCATGGTTACTTCGCCGAAAACGAGTATCGCCAGGGCCAATATATCTTCGGCAACATCTTCTACAAGGCTTCTGCACGCTGCCGTTTGGCTGCCGAATACCTCTACGGCCGTCGTTACGACATGAACAGCGTTCAGAACCACGCCAACCGCGTCAACGTGATGGTACAGTATAACTTCTGATTTCGCATCCTATTCCTTTTTTGCGAGCGGTTCCCGATGGGATCGCCCGCTTTTTTTATATTTTCGAGCGGCACAGAAGATAACTTGCGCTCCGCAAAATGCAAGCGAGCTTGCTTTTGCCCTTGCTTATTCGTATTTTTGTGCGATTCGGCGGGGCGTGCGCTTTCGGGAGCCGGTCGGCAGACGTGCCCGCAGTTTTTTATTCGAGCATTCGGTTATGGATTTTTTGGCACAATATAATTTGACCGGACTGGTCATCGGAGTGGCTACGTTCCTCATCATCGGGTTGTTCCACCCCTTGGGCATCAAGGGGGAGTATCATTTCGGCGTGCGGTGCTGGTGGGTTTTTCTTGTTATGGGCATCGCGGCCGTCACAGCATCGGTCGCCGTGCGGCATATCTTGTGGTCGACGCTTTTGGCCGTGTGGGGCGCTTCGTCGTTCTGGTCGATCGGCGAGTTGTTCGAGCAGCGCCAGCGCGTGGCCAAGGGTTGGTTTCCCAAAAAGGAGAAACGAGGTTGAACGGAGTGGAACCCATCGTTTGCCGGAGGATGAAACCGGGGTATCTGTCGGTCGGCTTGTTGCTGTTCTGCTGTTGCTTGGCCGGGTGCGGCCGGTCGCAGCCGATGGGGTCGCAGCATGCGCAGGAGGAGCCTGGGCCTGTGCGGGTCAAGTTGCTTTTCACGGGCGACGTGATGCAGCACATGGCGCAGATCACCGCCGCCCGCCGCGACGACGGCTTCGATTACGACGGCATGCTCGCGGCCATATCGCCGCGTTTCCAGGCTGCCGATCTGGCGGTGGTCAATCTGGAAACCACGCTCACCCGGTCGTCCCATTATACGGGCTACCCTCTTTTCCGTTCGCCCGTGGCTTTGGCCGATGCCTTGGCCCGGGCCGGGGTCGACGTGGCGACATTGGCCAACAACCATTGTTGCGACGGCGGCGGGCCGGGCGTGCGGACGACCGTCGAGGAGCTGACGCGCTGCGGAATCCGGCATACGGGTGTTTTCACCGACACGCTCGACCGGGCGGCCAATCATCCGCTGTTCCTTGAGCGCCAGGGCGTTCGCTTCGCTTTGCTCAACTATACCTACGGTACCAACGGCATGCCGGTTCCGCGGGGCGCTATGGTCAATTTCATCGATACCTTGCGCATGGCCCGCGATTTGGCCGCCGCCGGTCGGGAGGGAGTCGATTGTACGGTGGTTTGCATCCATTGGGGCAACGAGTACCAGCGGCGGCCCAATGCTTCGCAGCGGCGCCTGGCCGATTTTCTGCGGCGGCACGGTGCCGACCTCGTTGTCGGCCATCATCCCCATGTGGTGCAGCCTTTCGAGGCCGATTCGACGCATGTCGTGTTGTTTTCGCTCGGCAATTTCGTCTCCAACCAGCGGCAGCGTTATTGCGACGGAGGGTTGGTGGCGGAAATCGACGTCGTGCGGCATCCCGACGGGCGGATGACTTATGCGTTGCGGACGGTGCCGGTGTGGGTGTCGACGCCCGGTTATGAGGTGCTGCCTCCCGAGGCGGCCGATACCTTGCCGTTGCCGCCGGCCTATCGGTTGTTCCGCGAGGATACCGGGGCGTTGCTCGGAATAGGTTTTTAAGTGGCCTTTAAGGGCCGATGATGCCCCGCTTTCTTGTCGGGATGCGGTTTGTTGCGATATTTGCAGCAGGGGTGCGTGCAAACATCAACAACCACAAACATCATCGATCATGGGAAAGAGTATCAAGGGTACCCGCACCGAGCAGAATCTGCTCAAGGCTTTCGCCGGCGAAAGCCAGGCGCGCAGCCGTTACGTTTTTTTTGCAAGCAAAGCCAAGAAAGAGGGCTATGAGCAGGTCGCCGGCGTTTTTCTGGAGACCGCCGAGCAGGAGAAAGAGCATGCCGAGCGGTTCTTCAAGTTCTTGGAGGGCGGCGAGGTCGAAATCGCGGCTTCCTACCCTGCCGGGCCGATCGGCTCCACGCCGGAGAATCTGTTGGCCGCGGCGCATGGCGAGCGCGAAGAGTGGGACGTGCTCTACCGCGATTTCGCCGGCACGGCCGAGGAGGAGGGTTTTCCGGAGATCGCCACGGTGTTCCGCATGATTTCGACCGTCGAGGCGCAGCACGAGGAGCGTTATCTGAAGCTATTGAGCCGTTTTTCGGAGGGCGATTTCTTCAAGCGCGACGGCAAGATATGGTGGCAGTGCCGCAACTGCGGCTATGTCTGCGAAGCCTCCGAAGCGCCGAAAGTTTGCCCTGCATGCCAGCATTCGCAGGCTTATTTCGAGCCGAAGAAGACCAATTATTGACTTCGGATTCCGTTTACGCTTTTTTGCCGTAGCTCCGTGTCGGGCGACGGTTATAAGGAAAGACCTGCCGCATTGCGACAGGTCTTTCTCTTTTCGTCGAGCCGCGGGATTATCGCTCGCGGACGGGCAGACTGTATTTTATCTTGACCTTGCGTCCGCGCTGGACGGCGGGAGTCCATGCGGGCGATCGTTTCAGCGTCTGTTGCAGGACGATTGCTTTTGCAAATTCGCAGTTTTCCGTTTCGATGGTTTCTTTGTTATACTTTGCGTAGTTGCGGCGTTCGTGTCGATAGGCGTCGACCAACTTTAGGTTTGCGGCGTTCGTGCCGATTTTACGGTTCCAGTATGGGGCGGCCCAGGTTCTCCCAATCGTCGAGTATCGCCAAGGCTTGTCCGTATGTCCGGTCTGCCGAGGTGTTGACCACCCGATAATAGGCTTCTGCGCCGAAAAGATACCGGGCCAAAAGCGCTTTCAGATCGGTGCGCATGCGCGGTGCGGCACGGACGAACCCGCTTTCGTCGAAGTCGACGCCTTGTCGGGCGCCGGCTTCCGCCAGTTCGTAGAGCATGGTGT
Source organism: Alistipes sp. (assembly GCA_029068505.1). Classification (GTDB taxonomy): domain Bacteria; phylum Bacteroidota; class Bacteroidia; order Bacteroidales; family Rikenellaceae; genus Alistipes. Next base: position 6,147 of record JAIECN010000078.1, on the reverse strand, counting down.
CGTCGACCGGATATTCTCGGATAAAAAGTTCCTCCGTGGGATAGGACGCCTCCATGACTCCGCGTTCGCGTTCCATGCGGTCGATCGCATATTCGTCGATCGCCCCGCTGCGCAGTAAGGCTGCGTAATATGGCGTATACCCTGCCGTGTCGGCCGCGATCACGATGTCAGGCCGGATACCTCCGTCGCCGTAGACCGGGCGGCCGCTGTGCAGCGTTCGGTAGGCCGGCGCTGTCCGTATCGAATCGGTCGTCTGCGGATGATTGCGTAGATGATCGAGGTAGTATTCGCGGCGTTTGCCGTTTTCGTAGGGGCGTTGGATGATCCGTCCGGAGGGGGTGCGGTAGCGGGCGACCGTGATCCGGATGGCCGAGCCGTCGGGCAGGCGCACCTGCCTTTGCACCAGTCCCTTGCCGAAGCTCGTGCGGCCCAGTACGACGCCCCGATCCCAGTCTTGAATGGCTCCGGCCACGATTTCCGATGCCGATGCCGATTTTTCGTCGATCAGCACGACCAGCTTGCAGCGGCGGGCCGGCCCGTCGGCCGGTGCTTCGTACACCATATTCTTGACCGCCCGGCCTTCTGTCGAGACGATCCGGGCGCCGCGCGGCAGGAAGAATCCGGCCAGTTCGATCGCTTCTTGGAGCAGTCCTCCGCTGTTGCCCCGCAGGTCGAGAATCAGGCGTTCGGGAGTCTCCAATTCGTCGTAGGCGTGGCGGAAATCCGTCATGGTCGTACGACCGAAGCGGTTCACTTTGATATAGCCGATCCCGTTGTCGGCCATGTAGGCCGCATCGACCGTCCGCAGGGGGATTTTGTCGCGTTTGATGTCGAAGTGCAGCGGTTCCTGCACTCCGCGCCGCACGATGTCGATTCCCACGCGCGATCCGCGTTTGCCGCGCAGATGTTCCGGCATTTCGCCGCGGGCGATCCTTGCGGCGTCGAGCGTGTCGATCCTCACGATCCGGTCGCCGGGCAGCACGCCGGCCCGTTGCGCCGGACTTCCGGCTATGATGCCCACTACGATCGCTGTGTCGCGCAGCATGCCCAGTTCGATGCCTATGCCGCTGAATTCGCCTTCGACGCTGGCCTCCACCTGCCGCATTTCTTCAGCATCGATATAGGCCGAATGGGGATCGAGTTGGCCCAGCATGCCTTCGATGGCTCCCTCGATCAGCGGGCCGTTGTCCACTTCGTCGACATAGAAGCGGTTCAGGTAGCGATAGATCTGCGTGAATTTTTGCAGTTGCTCTCCTGCCGGGTCGCCTGCGGGCGTCTGGCTGTAGGCTCGCAGGCAAACCAGAGCCTGCAAAACGAGAAATGCAAAGATACAACGCATCGGAGCGAACGGTTAAAGGGATGAAGCGTGGCCGGTTGCCGCTTGGGGGGCGACCCGCAAGCGACTGCCGGACGGAGCATGAAAGCGCAAACTTCGTGGTTGCGCTTTCATGGGGCCGGAGTTGCGGCGGGACATGTGCCGGCAAACGGCATGCCGCAATTTTTGCCGCCGTCTGCGGTGCGTCCGTTTTATCGGATGTGCTGCGCCAGTTCGCCGAACGGCACCTGCCGTTGTTCGCCCGAGCGCATGTCCTTGAGCGTTACGGCTTGTGTTTCCAGTTCTTGCGAGCCGATGATCGCTACATAGGGAACGGCGCGGCGGTTGGCATATTCCATCTGCTTTTTCATCTTGGCCGCTTCGGGATAGATTTCGGCAGGGATGCCCGCATCGCGCAGTCCGCGCAGCAGTTCGAGACTCGCGGCTTCTTCGTTGGCTCCGAGGTTGACGAAGAGCACCCGGGTCGAGTTGTCGACTTCTTCGGGGAAAAGATTCAGCCCCGTCATCACGTCGTAGATGCGGTCGGCGCCGAACGAAATGCCCACGCCCGACATGCCCGGCATGCCGAAGATACCCGTGAGGTCGTCGTAGCGTCCGCCGCCGCAGATCGAGCCGATGGCGTAGTCGAGCGCCTTCACCTCGAAGATCGCCCCCGTGTAGTAGTTCAGTCCGCGGGCCAGCGAAAGATCGATTTCGACGGGCAGCTGCAACTTCAGCCGTTCGATGTGACCCAGGACGGTCTCCATCTCTTCGATGCCTTGCAGTCCGGTTTCCGACGATCCGATTATCTGCCGCAAGGAATTTAATTTCTGTCGGTTATCTCCGTTCAATTCAAGTATCGGTTGCAGCCGGTCGATCGCCTGCGGTTCCAGTCCGCGGTCCTGCAGTTCGGCCTTCACGTTGTCCAGTCCGATCTTTTCCAGCTTGTCGATGGCCACGGTGATGTCGGTCATCTTGTCGGCGTGGCCGATGGTTTCGGCGATGCCGTACAGGATTTTGCGGTTGTTCATCTTGAGCGCCGCGCGGATGCCCAAGGCCCGGAACACGCGTTCCACGATTTCGGCCAGTTCCACCTCGCACAGCAGCGACCGCGTGCCGATCACATCGACGTCGCATTGGTAGAATTCGCGGTAGCGTCCTTTCTGGGGCCGGTCGGCACGCCACACGGGCTGCACCTGATAGCGTTTGAACGGGAACGACAGTTCGCCCTGGTGTTGCACCACGTAGCGTGCGAACGGTACGGTCAGGTCGTAGCGCAGCCCTTTTTCGCAGATTTTCGACGCCTGGCGCACCTGGTCGTCGGAGAGACCTGCGGCGTAGTCGCCCGAGTTAAGAATCTTGAACAGCAGCTTGTCGCCTTCGTCACCATATTTGCCCAGCAGCGTCGAGAGGTTCTCCATCGAGGGGGTTTCGAGCGGCGCGAAGCCGTAGAGCCGGAACACCCCTTTGATGGTGTCGAATATGTAGTTGCGGCGCATCATCTCCAGCGGGGAGAAGTCGCGCGTACCTTTGGGAATCGAGGGTTTCTGCATCTTGCTAAATGAACTTTGTGTGCGGACGGAAGTCGGGAGAACCTGCTGTTCGCGGAGACCGGACGCAGGCCGATCGCCCTCCCGCCGCCGGGGGATTTGGATGTCAGTTTTCTATCAGCTTGCGGTATTTTACACGGTGCGGTTCCGTATCGCCGCCCTGGGCGCGTTTCCAGGCTTCGAATTCGCTGTACGATCCCTCGTAGAAGACCACTTGCGAGTCGCCCTCGAACGAGAGGATGTGCGTGGCGATGCGGTCGAGGAACCAGCGGTCGTGCGAGATCACCACGGCGCAGCCGGCGAAGTTTTCCAGACCTTCCTCCAACGCCCGCAGCGTGTTGACGTCGATGTCGTTCGTCGGCTCGTCCAGCAGCAGCACGTTGCCTTCTTCCTTGAGTGCCAGAGCCAGATGCAGGCGATTGCGTTCGCCGCCCGAGAGCATGCCGCACTTCTTCTCCTGGTCGGCGCCCGTGAAGTTGAAGCGGGCGATGTAGGCCCGGGCGTTGATCTGGCGGTTGCCCAGCGTGATGAGGTCGGCGCCGCCCGAAACTACTTCGTAGACCGATTTTTCGGGGTCGATCGACTGGTGCTGCTGGTCGACATAGGCCAGTTTCACGGTCGGTCCCACGCGGAACGCCCCTTCCGTAGGCGTGTCCAGCCCCATGATCATGCGGAACAGCGTCGTTTTGCCCGTGCCGTTGGGGCCGATGACGCCCACGATGCCCGCCGGGGGCAGCGAGAAGTCGAGACCCTCGTACAGCACCCGGTCGCCGAATGCTTTTTTCACGCCCTGGGCTTCGATCACCACGTCGCCCAGACGCGGGCCGTTGGGAATGAAGATTTCGAGTTTCTCCTCTTTCTGCTTCGTGTCTTCGTTCATCATCTTGTCGTAGGCCGAAAGTCGGGCTTTCGACTTGGCATGACGGCCCGAGGGCGACATGCGCACCCACTCCAGCTCGCGTTCCAGGGTCTTGCGGCGCTTCGACTCCTGCTTCTCCTCCATGGCCATGCGGGCGGTTTTCTGTTCGAGCCAGCCCGAATAGTTGCCTTTCCAGGGGATGCCTTCGCCGCGGTCGAGTTCGAGGATCCATCCGGCCACGTTGTCCAGGAAGTAGCGGTCGTGCGTCACGGCGATGACCGTGCCCTTGTATTGTTGGAGGTGTTGTTCGAGCCAGTCGATCGACTCGGCGTCGAGGTGGTTGGTCGGCTCGTCCAGCAGCAGCACGTCGGGCTGTTGCAGCAGCAGGCGGCACAGTGCCACGCGGCGCCGTTCGCCGCCCGACAGCACGGCGATCTTCTGATCGGCTTCCGGACACCGCAGGGCGTCCATCGCGCGATCCAGCACGCTGTCGATCTCCCAGCCGTTGGCATGGTCGATCTTTTCGTATAGTTCGCCCTGACGTTCGATCATGCGGGCCATTTCGTCGTCCGACATCGGCTCGCACAGCTTCATGTTGATCTCTTCGTATTCTTTCAGCAGTGCGATCGTCTCGGCGCAGCCCTCTTCGACCGTCTCGCGCACCGTCTTTTCGGGGTCGAGTTGCGGTTCCTGTTCCAGGTAGCCTACCGAGTAGCCCGGCGAGAAGACTACTTCGCCCTGGAAGTTCTTGTCCACGCCGGCGATGATCTTCATCAGGGTCGATTTTCCCGAGCCGTTCAGGCCGATGATGCCGATCTTGGCGCCGTAGAAAAACGAGAGGTAGATGTTGTTGAGTACCTTTTTCTGGTTGGTGAACATCTTGGAAACGCCCACCATCGAGAAGATGATTTTTTCGTCTGCCATATATTTTAGAGTCGTTGTTTTTTAGATGGAATGAGTTTGCATATCCATGCAAAGATACGACGGAATAGCGAAAAATCCACACGAAACAGGAAAAACTGCATCCTGCCGGCGTGGTGCGGCCTATGCTTCGGCTTCCAGTTCTTGCAGCAGCCCGATCCAGCGGAGTCCGCACGCTTCCGGCGCAAATTCGGCGGCCCGGGCTTTCATGGCGGGCTGCATGCGCCGGCGCCGTTCGGAATCCTCCATCAGGGCCGCGAGTTCACGGACGTAGGCTTCTTCGTCGAACGGCTCGATCACGATGCCGGTCGTGCCGTCTTCGCCCAGCAGTTCGCGCACGCCGTCCGAACAGCCGTAAGCGATCGGCACGACGCCCGAAGCCTGCGCTTCGGCCAGCACCAGCCCCCATCCTTCGAACGTCGAGGTCATGCACAGAACGGCTGCCGTGTCGTAGTGCTCGCCCGGGTTGGTCGAAAAGCCGCAGAACCGCACCCGCTGCAAGTCGAGTTCGGCAGCCATGCGTTCCAGATTTCCGCGTTCGGGGCCGTCGCCCACCAGCTTGAGCTCCCAGTCCGGGAACCGATTCTGCACGCGCGCCCAGATGCGCAGCAGCCGGTCGACGCGTTTGTCTTCGTAGCTCATGCGGCCCACGTAGAGCACTTCGTGCCGCTTTTCGGGGTTCGACTCCGCAACTTCGGAGAGCGGGTTGTGCATGGTGCGGATTTTCGAGCGGGCATGTTCGACGCCTACGACCGCTTCGAGGGTGCGGCGGTAGCCTTCGCAGAGCACGACGAAGCGGTCGGTCTGGGCATAGACTCTGCGGTACATCCGTTCGAACCGGCGCGTGTAGATTTTGAAAACCCGCTCTTTGGGGCGTTTTATGAAGTACCACATGAAGCGCTTCCACAGCGATCCGTTTTCGAGGGCTTTGCGCTCTTGCCGGGTCATCTTGCAGCTGATCCACCAGAACGGCATGCCGTGGTCGTGGAAAATGAACTTGCAGTGCGGCCCGACGATGCGGCGGACAAGCGTCATGCACGGCATCGGGTCGACGGGGATGATGCAGCAATCGATGTGCAGGTCGCGCAGCCGTTCGGCTACGGCCCGCGCCCAAGCCTTTTTGCTGCGTGACTTTTTGTCCGGCAGTTCGACGAATGTCATCGAGCTGCGGTCGATCGGGCGCAGAATCGCCTCGTCGATCTTTTCCGCCAGCAGGCAGACCTTGTACCCCCCCCCGCAGAGTGCCGCCGCTATGTCGGCGCTGACTCGTTCGGCGCCGCCCATCGGGAACGTACTATGGATGAAGGCGATATTTTTCATATGATGTTTTCGTAGAAAGATTCGAGACCCAAAAATACGAAAAATGTGCAGAATACGCAAAAAACTTAAAGTAAGGCTTCAAAAAACGACACTTGGTTGTCGGTGTTATTTTGCCCAAGATGCGAATATCCCTGGCTGCTGCCCTCGGGCTTCGCCGAAGATACTCTCGCTCGGCAAAATGC
>JAIECN010000077.1:70502-85689 GCA_029068505.1 Alistipes sp. | reverse complement strand
TCTTGGCCATTTCGGCGGCCTTGTCGCCCATGCAGTCGCCGGCGAAAGCGACCTTCACGCCAAGGTTCTTCTCGACGGCAGGCACGATCTGCTCCAGCGAATACTTGGGATCGGGGTTCTTCTTGGGACGTCCCATGTGCGACATGAGGATCACCGAGCCGCCCTCGGCCAGCACCTTCTTGATGGTCGGCACGGCCGCACGGATGCGGGTGTCGTCGGTTACCTGGCCCTTGTCGTCGAGGGGCACATTGAAATCTACGCGGATCAGCGCACGCTTGCCTTGGAAAGCGTAATTGTCGATCGAAATCATAGTCGTTGATTTTTAGATATTTTCAATTAAATCCGATTTACTGTTTGTTCCGCTGCAAATTTATAAAATATTTTCATAAATCTGTTATTCGGATAACAGAATAAAACGACCGATGTTTCAATATCTGTACCGCACCCACTTGCACAACTCTTTCAAGGTAGGTTTTTTGCCATACATGAAGATACCGACCCGGTAAATCTTGGCGGCCACCCACACCATCCCCACGAACGAGACGTAGAGCAGCGCCAGCGAGAGAGCGATTTCCCACCATGCGATGTCGTAGGGGATGCGGGCCATCATCACCACGGGCGAAGTAAACGGAATGATCGAAAACCAGAACGCCAACTGCGAATCGGGGTCTTTGACAACGGCGAACATGGCCATGAGCGCCAGAATAATAGGCAACGTGATGGGCAACTGCAACTGCGAGGCGTCCTGCACATTGTCCACGGCCGAACCTACAGCCGCGAACATGGCCGAATAGAGCAGATAGCCCCCGAAGACGAAGAGCAGCAGGCACACGAAAATCTTCGCCACATAACCCATGTCGGTCATCACGGCCACGGCCTGCAACATGTCGGCATCGAGCGTGCCGGCCGCCGCAGCGGGCATCCCGGCCTGCACGGCTTCGGCTCCGGCCATGACCTCCTCGGGCATCAGATGGGGGAGCACCGCACCCCCGACGCCGCAGATGAGCACGCCCCAGAGAAGCACCTGCACCACGGCAACCGACGCCACGCCCAGGATTTTGCCCAGCATCAGGTCGAACGGCCGCACCGACGAGACCATCACCTCCAGCACGCGGCTGTTCTTCTCCTCGATGACCGACTGCATGACCATCGAACCGTAGATCAGCAGGAACATGTAGAGCACGAACCCGAGCAGATAACCCAGCACCGCGGCCACGATCGACGACTGCGCCTGCGACTCCTCCTCCTGCGATTTGTCGTTGCGGAAAACCTGCATCGACACCGAAGTCTTCACTTCGTCGAGAATCTGCGAGAGGTTGTCGATATGGTAGCTTTTGAGCTTTTCGGCCTCCAGAATCCGTTCGATCTGCCCGGTGATGTTGCTTTCGAGCGTGAGCGACGACGACGAATTGGCATAGAGCCGCACGCTGCCCGGATCGGCAAGCACATCGGCACCGATGTGGAGCACCCCGAAGCGGTCGGCCGACTCGCGGCGCGCCTGCTCGACCGGCAGATCGACGGGTTCGAAGACCAGTTCGTCGTCGCTCTCCAGCGCCGCAGCCACCAAACCGCTGTCGTCGATCACGGCGATCGTCTTCGTCTCGCCGCGCGAAAACTCCATGATCAACGCCGGCGCGACCATGAGGCCGATCATCAACAGGGGCATCAACAACGTAGTGATGATGAACGACTTTTTGCGGACGCGCTCATTGAATTCGCGCCGTATGATAAGCAATACGTTGGACATAATCGTAGTATTTTATTCGTTATCCGATTCTTCTTTCGGGCGGTCCGCCGGATGCGCAGGCTCCCGATCTTTCGAATTTTCGCATGGAACAATCCAGGCGGGGTCTTACGACCCGAGCGCAGGGCCTCACAACGTGCCGTTGACTGCCCGGATGAAAATGTCGTTCATCGAGGGGATGATTTCGCGGAACGACCGCAGCTCGACAGCCTCGTTGACGGCGGCGATGACGCCGCGCACCCGGTCGTCCTGCTCCACATGCAACCGCAGCGTACGGTAGGCCGACTCCTCGGCATCGGTGTCGAGAATACGGCATTGCAGCCCTTCGATCGCATGCCGCAGGCTCTGCTCCTCGCCTCGGTAGGCTATTTCGAAGATGTTCGAGCCGTGGCGGCGGCGGATGTCGTCCACCCGGCCCGAAAGGATGTTGTGCGACTTGTTGATCAGGGCGATATGGTCGCAGATTTCCTCGACCGACGCCATGTTGTGGGTCGAAAAGATGATCGTCGCGCCCTTGTCGCGCAGCGCCAGAATCTCCTCCTTCAACAAATTGGCGTTGATGGGGTCGAATCCCGAGAAAGGTTCGTCGAAAATCAACAATTCGGGTTCATGCAGCACCGTGACGATGAACTGCACCTTCTGGGCCATGCCCTTGGAGAGTTCCTCCACCTTCTTATCCCACCAGCTTTCGATGCCGAACTTCACGAACCACTCTTTCAACCGCATCGTGGCATCGCGCCGCGAAAGCCCCTTGAGTCGGGCGAAGAAAAGCGCCTGCTCGCCGACCTTCATCTTCTTGTACAACCCCCGTTCCTCGGGCAGATAACCGATGCGCTGCACGTCTTCGGGCCGGATTTCGCGGTCGCCGAACAGCACTCGGCCGCTGTCGGGCGCCGTGATGCGGTTGATGATGCGGATCAAAGTGGTTTTGCCGGCCCCGTTGGGACCGAGCAATCCGTAGACCGAACCGCGGGGCACGGCCAGCGACACATCGTCCAACGCCTTATGCTGGGCATACTGCTTGGTGACGTGCTCTACTGCAAGTAAATCCATGGCTCTATGATTGTTTTTTCTGAAAAAATCGACTTAACGTTCACCCCGACGATTCGGAAACCATATAAAACCGAACATTCGGAAAAAACGGGTCTTTTTCTTTCGATTCTTCGGGACAAATATAAGAACAAATTTCGATTATCAAAAAACTTTTATCGAAATTCGATAACAGCATACTCACCGCCAAGACCCGATAAACCGGATAATACCGACCAGCATGGAGCCAACCCGGCAAGACCGATACTACGCCTACACCCAATGCCCCGGCGGCGTGCATCCCAATAGCCCGTTCTACAACAAACCCCGGACGCATTTCATACGCCCAGGGTAGGGGAGAGTCCGAAATATTTCCGCCCCGCGAATGCCCGACTTTTCCATGCGCCGACTCAAGTTTTGCCGAAGCGATCGCCCACTCGATCGCAAACAAACGAAAGGGACGGGCGGAGGAGCAGATGAAAATACCCAACCAGAAGTACCCGGACGAAAATATCCACACGGAAATCCGAGCAGAAAGATCCGGATGAAAAGTTCGAATGGCTCGGACAACTCAAAGACCTCGACGGGTTCGGAGACCTCGTAGACTTCGGATAATCTCGAAGGGGTTCGGACGACACAGAGACCTCGGACGGGTCGCCCGGGTTTTTACTCTTCGATAAAATCGACGTTTACCTGGCGGTGGAACGATTCTGCAAGCGAAATGGTCGTCTCGGTCGTCGCGATGCCCGGAATGCGCAAAATACCCTCGAAAAGCGTCTGCATGAGGTGTTCGTTGTCCACACAGTAGAGCTTCACCAGGATGTTGCCCTTGCCGGTGATGAAATGGCACTCCACGATCTCCAAGATTTCCTTCAAGCTCTCGACCGTAGGATTGAGCAGCTGCGGGTCTTTCAGCGTGATGCTGATGTAGGCGCAGACATCGAAGCCCATCATCTTGGGATCGACGATCAGCCGGCTGCCCAGAATCACGCCCTGGTCGTTCAGCTTGCGGATACGCTGGTGGATAGCCGCACCCGAAATGCCGCACTCGCGTGCGATTTCCAGAAAGGGCATGCGGGCATTCTTGATCAGATATCTCAGGATCGTGCGATCGATCGCGTCCAACGAAACTTTAGGCATGATGTTGTGCTATTTGATGATGTTGAGTTCTCTGCCGACCTTGACGAATGCCTCGATGCACCGGTCGAGCTGTTCCACGGTATGTCCGGCCGACACCTGCACCCGGATGCGGGCCTGGCCCTTGGGTACGACAGGGTAGTAGAAGCCCGTCACGAAAACGCCCTCTTCCTGCAAGCGGGCCGCAAAATCCTGCGACAGCTTGGCATCGTAGAGCATCACGGCGCAAATGGCCGACTGCGTAGGCTTGATGTCGAAGCCGGCGGCGATCATCTGCGTGCGGAAATGCTCCACGTTGGCCACCAGCCGGTCGTGCAGCTCGTCGCTCTCGGCCAGCATGCGGAACATCTCGATGCCGGCGCCGACCACGGCAGGGGGCAGCGAGTTGGAGAACAGATACGGACGCGAACGCTGACGCAGCATGTCGATGATCTCCTTGCGGCCCGTCGTGAAACCGCCCACGGCACCGCCGAACGCTTTGCCGAGCGTGCCGGTGATGATGTCCACCTGGCCGCGCAAGTTGTAAAGCTCCGTGATTCCGCGTCCCGTCTTGCCCAGCACGCCGGCCGAATGGCATTCATCCACCATGACCAGAGCATCGTATTTCTCTGCCAGCTCGCAAATTTTGTCCAGCGGCGCGGCATTGCCGTCCATCGAGAAGACGCCGTCGGTGCAGATGATGCGGAAACGCTGCGCCTGGGCTTTCTTCAGACACTCCTCCAACTCGGCCATGTCGGCGTTCGCATAGCGATAGCGCACGGCCTTGCAGAGACGCACGCCGTCGATGATCGACGCATGGTTGAGCGCATCCGAAATGATCGCGTCCTCCTCGCCGAAAAGCGGCTCGAAAACACCGCCGTTGGCATCGAAACATGCAGCATAAAGAATCGTATCCTCCGTTCCGAAATAATCCGATACGGCTTTTTCCAGCTCTTTGTGGATGTCTTGGCAGCCGCAGATGAAGCGCACCGACGACATGCCGTAGCCCCGGGCGTCCATGGCTTTTTTGGCCGCCTCGACCAACCGCGGATTGTCCGAAAGACCCAGATAGTTGTTGGCACAGAAGTTCAGCACCTTGCGGCCCGCCACTTCGATTTCGGCCCGCTGGGGCGACTCGATCACCCGTTCGTTCTTGTACAGCCCCGCGGCCTTGATTTCAGCCAGTTCGTGCTGCAAATGCTCTTTGATCTTTCCGTACATAGCTCTATTTTTTGTTTGTCATCTTTCCTGCATCGAACATCTTTCTTGTCTCGAACCCTTTGCTTTCGGCAACGCGCCCATTTTTCCGGCGGCACACCCATTTTTCCGGCAGTGTACCCATTCTCCCGGCTGGCAAACGGCGCAGCGAGAAGCAACCGCATGCAGTCGGGTAAAACCGACCCGGCACACCTCTTGCCGCATGCAGCCAGGCAAAACCGCCCGGCACAGCCTTTTGCGCCCGTACGGGAAACATCCGGGCCTGCGCTCGGCGAATGCCGCACGAAAAGATTCGCTTAACGAACAAAGATACTATTATTTTTCCGAAAACGCATTCCGGCGCCGCCTTTTTTCATGTTGCCGGCCGAATCGTCGGCCGCAACGTCTAAAATCCGCAAGAGCCGGCCGCCGATCAAGAATAATTCACTACCTTTGCCCGAAATCCGGCACCAAACAGACACAAACGGATCGCACCCGACAGAGGAATGCGCCATTTGCCGTATAACAAATTTCCGATCGGATTTCCTTTCATTCGGTATGCTTCAATACGATATCATAGTCATCGGCGGCGGCCACGCCGGATGCGAAGCGGCCTGCGCAGCGGCCCGCCTGGGTTCGCGCACGCTGCTGCTTACGATGGACATGACGAAAATGGCCGCCATGTCCTGCAACCCCGCCATCGGCGGAGTAGCCAAAGGACAGATCGTCAGAGAAATAGATGCACTCGGCGGACAGACGGGCCGCATCACCGACCGCACAGCCGTGCAATTCCGCATGCTCAACCGTTCGAAAGGCGCCGCCATGTGGAGTCCCCGGGCGCAGTGCGACAAGACGCGCTTCTCCGAAGAGTGGCGCCATACGCTCGAAAACACGTGGAACCTCTATATCTGGCAGGATGCCGCCACCGAACTGCTGTTCGACAACTCCGGCCCGCAGCCCCGCATCCGGGGCGTACGCACCCGCATGGGCGTTGAGTTCGCCTGCCAGGCCGTCGTGCTGACCGCCGGGACGTTTCTCGACGGAGTGATGCACTGCGGCGCATCGCATGCCGAAGGGGGTAGGGCAGGGGATGCCGCATCGCATGGCATCACACAGAGTCTCAAGGCATTGGGATTCGAAACCGGTCGCATGAAGACCGGCACTCCGGCCCGGCTCGACGCACGCACGATCGACTTCGAGGCGCTGGAGATACAAGAGGGCGACGAACATCCGGCCAAATTTTCCTTTTCAGCCGAGACGCATCCTGTTGAAAATCAGCTGCCTTGCTTCCTGGTCTACACTTCGCCCCAGGTGCATGGCATCCTGCGCGGCGGGTTCGACCGCTCGCCGCTCTTCAACGGCACGATCGAGGGGATCGGGCCGCGCTACTGCCCCAGCATCGAGGACAAGCTCCGCACCTTCGCCGACAAGGAACAGCACCAGCTCTTTCTCGAACCCGAGGGGCGCAGCACCAACGAATATTACCTCAACGGCTTCTCGTCGTCGCTGCCCTGGGAAATCCAGCTGGAGGCGCTGCACAAAATCCGCGGTCTGGAAAACGTCCATATCTTCCGGCCAGGATATGCCATCGAATACGACTATTTTCCGCCGACGCAGCTGCACCATTCGCTCGAAACGAAGTCGGTGCGCGGTCTCTATTTTGCCGGGCAGGTCAACGGCACGACCGGATACGAAGAAGCCGCGGCCCAGGGACTGATGGCCGGAATCAATGCCCACCGGGCGCTGCAAGGCGAGAAACCGATCGTACTGCAACGCGACGAAGCCTACATCGGCGTGCTGATCGACGACCTGGTGACCAAAGGCGTCGACGAACCGTATCGCATGTTCACCTCGCGGGCCGAATACCGCATCTTGCTGCGACAAGACAACGCCGACCTGCGGCTCACTCCGATCGGCCACGAAATAGGTCTTGTGACGCGCAAAAACTACGATGATTTCCTTCAAAAAAAATCGTTCGTAGAATCGCTTATTTCTTTCGCCCGCGAACAGAGCATCAAAACAAGCGAAATCAACGACCATTTAAAATCGGTCGATTCGGAGCCGTTGACCCAAGGCCGGAAGCTCAACGACATTCTCATGCGCAACAATGTGACGTTCGAAGCGCTCCGCCAAGTACTGCCGAAACTCGAAACATTCCTGACGACGAACCGGATTTCTTCCGATGCGATCGAAGAAGCCGAAATCCAGATCAAATACAAGGGATACATCGAACGCGAAAAATTCATCGCCAACAAACTGCATCGGCTCGAAAACATCCCCATCCCTAACGACTTCGACTTTTCGCAACTGCAAGCTCTGACGATCGAAGCCCGCCAGAAACTCGGACGCATCCGTCCTGCCACCATCGGTCAAGCATCCCGCATACCGGGCGTCTCGCCTGCCGATGTCAATGTATTGCTGGTAAGATTCGGACGATAAAAATCGATATATTATTCTCATTCGATATATTGTTCTCTTAAAATACCGAAGCATTTCTGTTTTGACAAAAAGACCCACGAAAGTATGGGTCTTTTTTTATTTCAGAACTCATGATAGGGGAGATTCCAAACCTATCATCCACATTCGACACCCTCGGCAACACACAAGAAAAATATGCTTTTTGTTCCACGTGGAACAGCGGGTTTTAAATTCATCCAACCAACTCTTAAACCCGACACAACAACATCCACACACAACCCCACCAAATCACAACAAAACACAAGCCAACAACCAACCTACACCTCAAAAAAAACACAAAGATCGATTGTTATTTTACCCCCCCTGTTCCACGTGGAACACAGCAATCTATCTACACCTTACCCCCCCCCGCAAAAAAACACAACACAACCCTAATACAAACATCCTCACTCACCAACAAAAAAACAACACAAACCAGTAACACATCTTTAGATTGTCTCGAACGGGGTATACACCCTTGCAGGCCGCACTGTCCTCCCTAATCCAAAAAGATCAATTAGTCGAAAACAACCCATACCTCTATATATAAAAATTGAGGCAACCGAATCGGTTGCCTCAATAAAAATACAGCAGTAGTTTTCTACAAAACTACCGTACACCAGCCATATTTGTCTTCCGCACGGCCATACTGAATATCCTGCAAACGGGTATAAAGTTCAAGAGAAACCTTTCCCACCTCGTCGCCATATTCATAAACATCGTTCGTTTGCAAATCGAAAATCTTGCCGATAGGGGAGATCACCGCAGCCGTTCCGCAGCCTCCGCACTCCTCGAACGTCGGGAGTTCTTCGACCGGAATACGCCGGTCTTCCACCTCCAACCCCATATCGCGGGCCAGCTGACGCAGGCTCTTATTAGTAATCGAAGGTAGGACAGAAGGCGATTTAGGTGTAATGTATTTACCCTCTTTGATGCCGAAAAAGTTGCAGGCGCCGCACTCCTCGATGTATTTATGCTCCGCGGCATCCAAATAGATCACGTTCGAATAGCCCATCTTGTGCGCACGTTCGCCGGAAAGCAGACTCGCAGCATAGTTTCCGCCCACCTTCACGTCGCCTGTTCCACGTGGAGCAGCGCGATCCTGATCGCGATCGATCACCACCGGCATGGGCTTGATGCCCGTCTTGAAATAGGCTCCCACCGGCGAACAATATACGATAAGCAGCGCATCGGACGAGGGTTTCACCCCCAGTCCGACCGAGGTGCCGAACATCACCGGACGCAGATAAAGCGACGCCCCGGTACCGTAGGGAGGAACGAAGCGTTCGTTGCGTTTCACGACTTCGATGCAGGCTTTCACGATCATGTCCACCGTCGGAACCGGCAGACACAGACGCTCGGCCGACGATTGCAAACGCTTGGCATTCTCCTCGACCCGGAAAAGCCGCACTTTGCCGTCGGCACCTCGAAAAGCTTTCAACCCTTCGAACAGCTCGATGCCATAATGCAGACAGTAGGCCGACATGTGAATATTGATGTGTTCGTCGTCCGTCACTTCCATTTCGCCCCATTTGCCGTCGGCAAACGAGTAGCGGACATTGAAATCGGTTTTGCAGTACCCGAATCCCAAAGCGTTCCAATCGATGTTAGCCATAATCAACCTGTTTCTTAAATTTTATGTCAACAACAAATTTGTGTTTTTATCCGACGATCGCTCCGTTTGCCGTTTTTTCGGTCGGTCCCAATAAGCGCAATTTTCCGCACGCATCTTCAGCCATAAGGATCATGCCGCGAGAAAGGGTGCCTTTCAACTCGCGCGGCTCCAGATTCACCAGCACCAGCACCTGGCGGCCGATCAACTCCTCGGGCGTGAAATGTTCGGCTATGCCCGATATGATTTCGCGTTGGTCGATTCCCGTGTCGACGGTCAATTTGAGCAATTTCTTGGTCTTGGCTACCTTTTCGGCCGTCAAAATCGTCGACACCCGGATGTCCATCTTCTGAAAGTCATCGAAAGATACTTCTTCTTTTTGAGCCTCAACATTTTGCGACGTCTCGGCCGCTTGATTGGCCGCTTTCGTCGCTTCCAGTTTGTCCAGCTGGCGCTGGATCGCGTCGTCCTCGATCTTCTCGAACAGCAATTCCGGTTCGCCGATCCGATGACCGGCCGCCACCAGATCGGCAGCGCCGAGCGAATCCCAGGCCAATCGGTCTGCTGCCAGCATCTTAAGGATTTTCGCCGCCGAAAAAGGCATGAAAGGCTCAATGGCGATCGCCAGGTTGGCCGTGATCTGCAACGCCACGTTCAAGATGGTTTTCACCCGTTCCGGATCGTTCTTCACAACTTTCCAGGGTTCCGTGTCGGCCAGATATTTGTTGCCGATGCGGGCGATGTTCATCGCATCTTTCAGCGCCTCGCGGAAATGGTAGTGCTCGATATTGCTTTCGAGCGAACTTTTCACGGCCGCCATTTCGGCAAGGGTTTCCCGATCATAGTCGTTCAATTCGCCGCAAGCAGGAACCAGACCATCGTAATATTTCTTGGTGAGCACCAGCGCACGGTTTACAAAATTTCCCAGCACAGCCACCAGTTCGTTGTTGTTGCGAGCCTGGAAATCTTTCCACGTGAAGTCGTTATCTTTGGTCTCGGGAGCATTGGCGCAAAGTACATAGCGCAGCACATCTTCCTTGCCCGGAAAGTCATCCAGGTATTCGTGCAGCCATACCGCCCAATTGCGCGAGGTCGAAATCTTATCGCCCTCCAGATTCAGAAATTCGTTCGCCGGCACGTTTTCAGGCAGAATATACCCTCCGTGCGCCTTGAGCATCGACGGGAAGACAATGCAGTGGAAAACAATGTTGTCCTTGCCGATGAAATGCACCATCTTCGTGTCGTCCGACTTCCAATATTGCTCCCAATCGGGCGTAAAATCCTTTGTAGCAGATATATAACCTATAGGAGCGTCGAACCAGACATACAACACCTTGCCTTCGGCGCCTTCCACCGGCACCGGAATGCCCCAATCCAGGTCGCGGCTCACGGCACGAGGCTGCAAACCGCCGTCCAACCAGCTTTTGCACTGACCGTAAACGTTGGATTTCCATTCCTTGTGACCATCGAGAATCCATTCGCGGAGGAACGTTTCATATTGATCCAGCGGAAGATACCAATGTTTCGTCTCCCGCTTGACGGGCACCGACCCCGACACGGCGCTATGCGGGTCGATCAACTCCTCGGGCGAGAGGGTGGAGCCGCATTTTTCGCACTGGTCGCCATAGGCGCGGTCGTTGCCGCACTTGGGGCAGGTGCCGACGATGTAACGGTCGGCAAGGAACGTTTTGGCCTCTTCATCGTAGTATTGCATCGAGGTCTTCTCGATGAACTTGCCCTCGTCGTAGAGCTTGCGGAAAAAGTCCGAAGCCGTCACCGCATGGGTCGGCGACGAGGTGCGCGAATAGATATCGAACGACATGCCCAGCCGCTCGAACGAATCCTTGATGATGTTGTGGTAGCGGTCGACGATCTCCTGCGGCGCAACGCCCTCTTTGCGGGCTTTGATCGTGATCGGCACGCCATGTTCGTCCGATCCGCAGACCGAGATCACATCGCAGCCTTTGAGCCGCAAATAGCGCGTGTAGATATCCGAAGGTATGTAGACTCCGGCCAGATGGCCTATGTGTACGGGACCGTTGGCATAGGGGAGCGCCGAAGTCACCAAATAACGTTTGAATTGTTTTGACGCCATAGTTTATTACAGAATCTTGCTTTGCAGTCTCAAAAGTAGTGATTTTAATTAACAAAAAGAGGCATTCCGATCAATAAATTGCAGACCGCCCGCACAATTCGTCCGGAACTTTCGATTCCCGAACTTCAAAAAAATCCGACCCACAAAAGAACAGCCGCCCAAGAAAAATTAAAAACAGCTCTCTGCGCAGATGCTTGGACGCAGCGCACGGAAAGACCCGCAGCCCGATTGCCGTTGTTCAGCGGGTTCACGTTGCCCGAATTGAAGTTCAGAAAACCTGCGTTGATATTACCTGCTGCGTAAGACGACGACGACCAGTAGTAGCCGTTCGTGCTGACATTCGTCAAGGCTCCCGACGCATCGTGGCGGTAGCCCGCGGCAGGTAAAAAAAGCAATCGCTGGATTGAATGCCGCAGCGGGGTCGTGCGATCGACGCCGCGGCAGACTGGGATAGATAACTGACAACACCGCAAAACAAGAAACAAAAGTTTTTATATTCAATCTTTTTGCGCCTTATATTGCCAGTGGATTGCTGAATCTGCGAACCGCACTGCCGGGAGCCGTAACCCCCGGCATTCCGGGTTGCGAGAGAGCTGTTATATCGATTGAACGATTATCATTATATATACTTTACTCGAAATATGCAGCCACGGGCTGCAATGCTCCTATTCAAGGCTTCATTCCGATAACGCGATGACATTAAAGCATATAGATAGTAAATATTTATGAATCACCCTTGCCGAAGAAGCTCCGACAAGGGTGAAACCGATCGTTCCGTATCTTTCGGATCGTTTCTGTTCCGATCATTTGATCTTCATTTCGTCGAGCAGCCAGCCGGCTCCGGCGAACTTGTCGACAATGAACAGTACATAACGTACATCCACTGCGATCGTCCGCTGCAACTCCGGTTCGAACGCCACATCGCCCGACATGGCCTCCCAGTTGCCGTCGAAAGCCAGGCCGATCAGTTCGCCGCGGGCATTCAGCACCGGCGAACCCGAATTGCCGCCCGTGATGTCGCAGTCGGCAAGGAACGCGACAGGCAATTCGCCCCGCTTGTTGGCATAAGGTCCGAAATCCCGAAGCCGATAAAGCTCCTTGAGTCTTTCCGGCACCGTGAATTCGGCCGGATTCTTCGGGTCTTCCTTCTCCATCACGCCCTTCAACGTCGTATAATGGTTGTAGCGGATGCCGTCCGCCGGATCGTAGGGCAACACACGTCCATGAGTCAGACGAAGCGTGAAGTTGGCATCGGCGGCCCATGCCTTGTCGGGCTGCTGCATCATCAATCCGGCAACATACTTGCGTTGTCCTTCAGCAAGTTGCTCATCCGAAGCCTTGCAGTCTTCAGCCATCTTCCCGTAGAGTTCGAGCACCGACTTGCCCAACACGACGGCCGGATCGTCAGCCACCTTTTCGGCCGCAAAATCATCGATCAACGCCATCACGCTTTCCTCCGAAGCGAAGATCGAATGATCATACAAATAATCGACATACGCATCCGTGTCGCCGCCGAATTCCTTGTCCACGATCTCCGCATAGAACGACGGCAGGGTCTTCATGTTTTCGCGGGCGATGCGCAACATGCGTTTGGCCACCTTGCGGTCGGTCGGAGCATTGTAGTCGCCATACCAGTCGGACATCGCTTTCCGGGTCTTCTCGGGATTCTTGATCTCTGCCGCACGCGCGAAAGTGATGGCCGGAGCCAGCAGTTCGATGCCGCGCAGAAAGGCTTCGGAAAGGTATTGAACGACAGCCTTGGGTTCCTCGGCCGACTTGCAGGCCTCGCAAATCTTCGGCAGCGCATCGACATATCCCTCCTCGGGCAGGGTGTGTTCCTCGGCCCAGCGCTGGAACGACTCCTCCTGCGCCTCTTTGCGGGCCTTTACGTCGAGTTTCTCGATGCCGCGCGACATGCCGATCGAATTCTTCCAATAATTCGACGATTGGGCATATTTCGACGCATATTGGATACGCACCTTGTCGCTGGCCAGCATGTCGTCCCACAGAATCGCCTGGCGCTCGCCGCGAATGAAAATCCGCTGCGGATTCGACACCTGCAACATATTGTCGATTTCATAGGACGTGGCATAACGCTGCGTCGATCCCGGAAAACCCATGATCATGGCGAAATCGTTTTCCTCAACACCGCCAAGCGATACTTTCAGGAATTTTTCGGCCTTATAAGGCTTGTTTTCGGGCGAATAATCCGCCGGCTTGTTGTCCGGCCCGGCGTAGACCCGGAAGATCGAGAAATCGCCCGTATGACGCGGCCACATCCAGTTGTCGGTGTCGCCGCCGAACTTGCCGATCGACTGGGGCGGCGCACCGACCAGGCGCACGTCGGTGAAGCGTTCGATCACGAAGGCAAAATATTGGTTGCCGGCGAAGAAAGGCTTGATGTCGATCTCCATGTCCGGATATTCGCCCTTGAGTTTTTCGGCCAGCGCCCGGATGTTCTCGCCCGTGATCTTCTCGTATTCCTGCTGTCCCGCCGTGGCAGGTACGTTGCCCAGAATTTCGGGCGTCGCATCCACGATCTTGCGGATGAAACGCACGCTCAACCCCGGTGCCGGCAGCTCTTCCTGGGGCGACATGGCCCAGAATCCGTATTTCAGATAGTCGTGCTCGACGGACGACAGCTCCTGGATCGACGAAAAGCCGCAATGGTGATTGGTGAAAAGCAGCCCCTTGGGCGATACGATTTCGCCCGTGCATCCGTTGCCGAAGATGACGATCGCATCCTTGAGCGACGACTTGTCGACGCTGTAGATATCCTCGGCGGAGAGCTTGCAGCCCTGGGCCTTCATCTTCTTGATGTTCATCTTTTGCAGATAGGGCAGCATCCACATGCCCTCGTCGGCCACGGCCGAAAGCGACATCGACACCGCCACGGCCAACAATAAAAGTCTCTTCATGTTTCCCTAATTATTTTATGTGTATCATGTTCAAAATAGAACGTTCCGCCTGCTTGCGTATTGCTTCGTCGATCACGATTTCCGGCGCTCCGCTCTCCAGACACGCAACGATGTTTTCGAGCGTCACCATCTTCATGTAACGGCAATTGTTGCAGCCGCACGTCTCATCGTCGGGCGGCGCAGGGATGAACCGTTTTTCAGGATAGCGGCGCTGCATTTCCGCCAGGATTCCGGCCTCCGTCACCACAATGAACTCCTCGGCCCGGCTCGTTCCGCAATATTCAAGAATCGCGGCCGTAGAACCTACGAAATCGGCCGTCTCGACAATGTAGGCCCGACATTCGGGATGAGCCACGACCTTGGCTTCGGAATGTTCGCGCTTGAGTTGCAGCAGTTTTTCGAGCGAAAATTCTTCATGGACATGACAAGCGCCGTCCCACAGCACCATATTTTCGCGGCCGGTGAGTTTGCGGACATAGGCGCCCAGATTGCGGTCGGGAGCGAAAATAATCGGCTGATCCTCCGGCAGGGAGCGCACGACCTGCAAGGCGTTCGACGAAGTGCAGCAGATATCGGTGAGGGCCTTGACCTCCACCGTCGTATTGACATAGGAGACCACCTTGTGCCCCGGATACCTGGCCTTGAATGCAGCGAACGCCTCGGCATCGCAGGATTCAGCCAGCGAGCACCCGGCTTCCGAACACGGGATGAGCACCTTCTTGTCGGGGCACAGCACCTTGGCCGTTTCGGCCATGAAATGCACGCCCGCAAAGAGGATGGTATCGGCTTCGACCGAGCGGGCCTGGATCGAAAGGGCCAGCGAATCGCCCAGGAAATCGGCCACGTCCTGCACTTCGGGGGTCGTATAGTAATGCGCCAGGATCACGGCGTTCTTTTCGCGTTTGAGCGATTCGATGCGTCGGATCAGCAAATCGGAGTTATCGACTTTCATTTTTATTTTTTATTCAATTATTAAATTTAAATAAAAAGAAGAAGAAAAATAAAGGGTGTTGACAATG
>JAIECN010000077.1:0-70492 GCA_029068505.1 Alistipes sp. | reverse complement strand
CAATGTTCATAAAAAAATCCGATAAACGAAATCAACAATGGGATGACGGCAAAAATGATAATTCTATTTTATGAATAATTGGACATCAATGGATTGTCTGCTTTTTCAACAATTGTGTAAATCGTATTTCGACATATCGACATCTCTATACTTGTTAACGGAGGCTCGATTTCCCGGGTGATAACCCGATCGGAAAAAAGTAACAACTATTTTTGGAATCGGTCGAATTCCGTATATATGTTCGCAAAACCGGAAAAACAAAAAAATCCGTGATGAAGTTATTCAAACTTGCCGACGTTTTTCAACCGGGTTTTCAACGTTTTTTCATCACGTTTTCAACGATACGCTCCGCGATCGCCCGGTAGTCTTTTTCCACTCTCGGATCGAGGGCCGTGGCCGGGCGCCCCTCCTCCGCGCCTTCCATAATCGATCGGACGATCGGTATTTCGCCCAGGAAGTCGATGCCGTTTTCTTCGGCGAATCGGCGTGCTCCGCCTTTGCCGAAGAGGTAGTAGCGGTTTTGGGGCAGTTCTTCGGGAGTGAACCAGGCCATGTTTTCGATGATGCCGGCGACGGGTACGTTCACGTTGGGGTTGCGGAACATCTCCACGCCGCGCACCACGTCGGCCACGGCCACCTGCTGCGGGGTCGAGACGATCGCCGCAGCATCGATCTTCAGCTCGCCGATGATCGACAGATGGACGTCGCCCGTGCCCGGCGGGAGGTCGAGCAGCAGGAAATCCAGCGTCCCCCATTTCGTCTGGTGGATCATTTGCTTGAGTGCGTTCACGGCCATCGCGCCGCGCCACAGCAGCGCATCGGTCGGTTTGATGAAGAAGCCGATCGACATCAGGCGGATGTCCATCGATTCGGCCGGAACGATCAGATCGGTGCCGTCTTCCTGTACTGCGTCGGGGACGTATCCCTCCACACCGAACATCTTGGGCTGCGACGGACCGTAGATGTCGGCATCCAGTATGCCGACCCGAAAACCCATGTTGCGCAGGGCGATCGCCAGGTTGGCCGTCACCGTCGACTTGCCTACGCCGCCCTTGCCCGAAGCGATCGCAACGACATGGGCGATGGTGCCCGTCGTCGTCGTTGTCTTGGGTTCGGGGCGGGGTGCTTGGCCGCCTTCTTTCACGACCACCAAGATTTCCGATTGCGGAAAATGTTCCTTGAGCAGCGCCTCCACTTGGTTTTTGATCTTGACCGCAAACGGATCGCGGGTCTTCGCGAAGCGCAGCACTACGGTTTTTTTCTCGTCCGTGGCGGCGAGGTGTTCCACCATTCCGCCCGTCACGATGTCCGTGCCGGTTTCCGGATGGACGACCGTGCCGAGCAGTTGTTTGATTTGGGTTTCCATAAAAAGAGGTTGCAATATTATTTTCAGTGCGCTTCCAGCCAGTTCCGGCCGATGCCGCAGTCGGCCAGCAGCCGGACTTTGAGCCGGGCCGCGTTTTCCATGCTTTCGGTCACGATCCGCGCTACGGCTTCCTGCTCCGAGCGCAGTGTGTCGACCACCAGTTCGTCGTGTACTTGCAGGATGACCTGCGAGCGGATGTTTTCGGCCGCAAAACGGCGGTGCACTTCGATCATGGCGATCTTCATGATGTCGGCCGCCGAGCCTTGGATCGGAGCGTTTACCGCATTGCGTTCGGCCAGACCGCGTGCCACGGCGTTGTGCGAGGCGATGTCGTTGAGGTAGCGGCGGCGGCCGAAAATCGTTGTCACGAAGCCTTCTTCCTTGGCTTTTTCGACCACATGATCCATGTATTCCTTTACTTTCGGATACGATGCAAAGTAGCCTTCGATGATTTCTTTCGCTTCTTTGCGCGGGATTTCGAGCCGCTGGCTCAGTCCGAATGCCGAGATGCCGTAGATGATGCCGAAGTTGGCCGTCTTGGCCCGGCGGCGTTCTTCGTCCGTCACTTCCGGGAGCGGTTTGTTGAAAAGCCGTGCCGCCGTCGCCGCATGGATGTCTTCGCCGTGTTCGAATGCCGCGATCAGCGATTCGTCGCCCGAAAGATGGGCCATCAGGCGCAGCTCCACCTGGCTGTAGTCGGCCGACAGAAGCACGTGGTCTTCGTCCGTGGGGATGAACGCCTTGCGGATGCGGCGCCCCATTTCCTCGCGCACCGGAATGTTCTGCAAGTTCGGATTGGCCGACGAGAGACGTCCCGTCGCCGTCACGGCTTGGTTGAACGAGGTATGGATGCGCCCCGTCGTCGTGTTGACCAGTTGGGGCAGCGCTTCGACATAGGTCGACAGCAGTTTCTTCACTCCGCGGTATTCGAGGATCAGATCCACGATCCGGTATTTGTGGGCGAACGACTGGAGATATTCTTCGTCGGTGCAGAATTGTTTCGTTTTCGTCATCTTGGGCTTCTCGGCGATGCGCATCTTGCCGAAAAGCACTTCGCCCAGCTGACGCGCCGAGTTGATGTTGAGCGATGCTTCGCCCGCCTCCGTGCGGATTTCGTTCTCCAGTTCGGCCAGCCGGCGGCTCAGTTCCACGTTGTATTCCGCCAGCGCCGCGGTGTCGATTCTCACGCCCGCCATTTCGATGTCGGCCAGCACCTCGATCATCGGTTCCTCGATCCGGAAATAGAGGTCGCACAGCCCCATCTCTTCCACCATCGGATAGAGTTTTTGTTTGAGTTGCAGCGTCACGTCCGCATCTTCGGCTGCATACTCCTTTACCCGTTCGACGTTTACCAAGTCCATGGTCAGTTGCTTCGAGCCTTTGCCGATGAGGGTTTCGATTTCGATCGGCCGGTAGTTCAGATAGCGTTCGGCCAAGGCGTTCATGTTGTGGCGCGATTCGGGGTCGAGCAGATAGTGGAGGATCATCGTGTCGTATTTCCGGCCGCGCACCGCGATGCCCAGACGGCGGAGCACCATGTAGTCGAATTTGATGT
This sequence comes from Alistipes sp., assembly GCA_029068505.1. GTDB lineage: Bacteria > Bacteroidota > Bacteroidia > Bacteroidales > Rikenellaceae > Alistipes. The sequence continues at coordinate 67,571 of JAIECN010000077.1, read as the reverse complement.
TCTGCCCGATCTTGGCGATCGCTTCGTTTTCGAAAAGCGGCTTGACGATCGCCGCCAGTTCGGCCGTGTTTTCTTCCCGAAACGGGACATACCACGCCTCGTAGGGTTTCACGGCCAGCGACAGCCCCACGATGCGGTCGTTGAAGATGTTGAATCCCGTGGTCTCCGTGTCGAAGCAGAATTCGGGATAGCGTTCTATTTCGGTTACCACGTCGCGCAGCTGTTCCGGAGTCTCTACCAGCGTGTAGGTGTGCGGTGTGTCGAAGGCCGTGCGGAAGGTCGTTGCGGCCGGAGCGATCGGTTCGGTCTCCGTTCCCGGTTCGGCGGCGGTTGTCCCGTTTGCCGGCGGTTCCGTTGCCGGTGCTGCGGGCGGTGCGAACAGATCGCCTTGTCCCGCCAGCGCCGCTTTCTTCGCTGCGGCCGACTTGGCGCGGGCCATTTCGGCCAGCTGGCGCTGCGCTTCCTGGCGCGGAGCGTCGGAGAGCGGTTCGGCCGGTGCCAGGTTGTTCAGGTCGTTCAGGAAAAGTTTGAAGTCGAGTTCCGCAAAGAGAGCGCGCAGTTCGTCGATGTGGGGTTCGCAGACCGTGAGCGCTTCTTCGTTGAAGTCGATCGGCACATCCAGGCAGATCGTCGTCAGACGCTTGGCCAGGCGGAGGTTGTCGCTCCATGCCGCGATCTTCTCGCCTTGCTTGCCCGGAATGCGGTCTGCGTTCTCCAGGATGTTTTCCACCGTGCCCCATTCCTGCACCAGCTTGCAAGCGATCTTCTCGCCGATGCCCGGCACGCCCGGAATGTTGTCCGAGGCGTCGCCCCAGAGGGCCAGGATGTCGCGCACCAGCGTCGGGTCGTCGATGCCGTATTTCTCGCGGATCGCCGCTCGGTCGACGATTTCGATGCCGTCGGTGCCTTTCTGTTTGTATATCTTGCAGTTGTCGCGCACCAGCTGGCCGTAGTCCTTGTCGGGGGTCACCATGTAGACGTCGTAGCCTGCGTCGGCGCCTTTCTGCGAGAGGGTGCCGATCACGTCGTCGGCTTCGTAGCCCGCGACCTCCAGGATCGGGATGCACATCGCCTCCAGCACCCGTTTCACATAGGGTACCGAGAGGATGATGTCTTCGGGCGTTTCGCTTCGGTTGGCTTTGTAGTCGGCGAAGATTTCGCGGCGGAAGCTGCCCCCTTTGGGATCGAACGCCACGCCCAGCAGATCGGGCCGTTCGCGTTTCTGGATGTCGCGCAGGAACTTCACGAATCCGAAGATCACCGAGGTGTTCATGCCTGTGCGGTTGCGCATAGGACGGCCCAGAAAGGCGTAGTAGTATTTGAACAACAACGCATAAGCGTCGACCAGGAAGAGTTTTTTCATATAGTGTATGAGTTGCGTCGGGGGCAGAAAGGGATGTGTTTTGCCGGTGTACGGTTTTTCGCTCTATTGGTTCTCTTCGGCGAACCATTCGGCATAGGAGGTCGCCGTTTCGTGCAGGCGCAGCGAGTGGAGCGCTACGCCTTCGGGCAGCCGGGCCGCGATGCGCCGGGCGAAGTCGGCCAGCATGTTTTCGCAGGTGGGTTGGTAGCCGACTTCGACGATGTTGGAGAATTGCTGCGCCAGCATTTCGCGCAGGGCGGCGTTGCCGGGCGTCGCCCGCAGTACCAGAGCGTGGTCGAGCCGCGATACGATTTCTTGGTTCACAATCTGTTTGAGCATGCCGAAATCCATCACCATGCCGTATTTCGGGTCGCTTTCCGTTTCCGAGGGGCGTCCCTTGACCGTCACGAAGAGGCGGTAGGAGTGGCCGTGGATTTCGCGGCACGGGCCGTCGTATCCGTTGAGCGCATGCGCTGCTTCGAACGAGAATTCTTTGGTCAGTCTGATCGTTGCCATATCTTCGCAAAGATATGGATTTAAAACGAAAGCAAGGAATCCGGCGGCAAAAAAAAGCGGGACGTCTTCCGAAGAAACCGTCCCGCCGAGCGATCCGTCCGCTCCGTTTATCGGAGGTCGACCTGATAGGGCCAGTACATGGCGATGCCTTGTTGGCTCAACGCTTCGCACAACCGGCGATATTCTGTCGCCAGGGTCTCCGTCGCGGGGTCGCGGAGCGCCGCGCGGATCCGAACGTTGAGCGAGGCGAGGATCGCCGCCAGTCCCGTCGGCTCGTCCACCGCTTCGACTATGCGGTAGTCGTCGCCTATTTCCGCTTTCTCGGCTGCTATGGCAATGGCCGCATCGAGTCCGCCGTAGCTGTCGATCAGCCCGATGCCGAGCGCATCTTCGCCCGACCATACCCGGCCGCCGGCGATCTCCAGCACCCGGTCGAGGGGTAGGTTGCGACCCTCGGCCACATAGCCGGTGAAGGTTTCGTATACCTTGTCTACGCCGCGCATGATCGCTGCGCGTTCCAGCGGCGTGAGGGGGGTCATCGTGCCCATGCCGGCCGAGGCGTTGCTCTTCACGCCGTCGATGGTCACGCCCAGCTTGTTTTTCAGTGCGTCGATCGGGTCGATGTACATGCCGAACACGCCGATCGAGCCGGTGAGCGTCATCTTGTCGGCCACGATCACGTCGGCCGGGCAGGAGATGTAGTATCCGCCGCTGGCGGCATACGAACCCATCGACACCACCACCGGTTTTTCGGCTTTCAGCAGTTCCATTTCGCGCCAGATGACATCCGAGGCCAGCGCGCTGCCGCCCGGCGAGTTGACGCGCAGCACCACGGCCTTTACTTGGTCGTCTTCGCGCAGGTCGGCCAGTTTTTCGGCCAGCGAGTTGCCGCCCACCGAGCCGTTCGACGAGCTGCCGTCCACGATTCCGCCGTCGGCATAGGCTACGGCCACCTGCGGAGCCTTGAACCGCAGGTCGGCCGGCGCTTGCGAAGCGTATGCGCCCAGCGAGACATAGTTGTAGCGGCCCTCCGAGTCGGCTTCTGCGCCCAGCGAGGCGAACACGTCGTCCATGCGGTCTTCATAGATCAGGGCGTCGACCAATCCTTTTTCCAGAGCCTCCTCCGGCAGCGTCGCTTCCAGCTTGTCGGCCATGCGGTTCAGCGTTTCGAGCGTCAGGCCTCGCGAGGCGGCTACGTCGGAGGCCAGGGTCTTCCATAGCGAGTTGATGAGCTGCTGCATCTGTTGGCGGTTGGCATCCGACATCTTGTTGAGGATGTAGGGTTCCACCGCGCTTTTGTATTTGCAGGCCGTGGGGCGGAAAACCTCGGCTTTCAGATCGAGTTTGTCCAGCAGGCCTTTGTAGAACATCGTGCGCACCGAGAGGCCCGACCACTCCATGCCGCCCTGGGGTTGCAGGTAAATGCTGTCGGCCGCCGAGGCCAGGTAGTATTGGCCTTGCGAGTAGGTCTCGTTGTAGGCCACCACGAATTTGCCGCTCTGCTTGAAATCCACGATCGCGGCGCGCAGCTCTTCCACGATGGCCGAGCCGGCGATGCCGCCTTCGCCGTTCGGACGCAGGTAGATGCCTGCGATGCGGTCGTCGTCTTTCGCTGCACCGATGGCGCGCAGGGCCTCCATGAGCGAGAGCTGCGGGGCGGAGCGCATGGCCAGCAGGTCGAAGTTGGCCGTCGGGTCGGTCGAGGGGGCGTCGGCGATCCGTTCCGCCAGGTCGATCTTCAGGATCGAGCCGGGGCGGATAGAAACGTTGTTTCCGCCTATCGACGCTGCCATGCCGGCGATCATGCCGATCAGGAAAAGCCAGAAAAAGAGCGAGAGGAACGAGCCTACCAAAAAGGCTAATACGCCCGCCAAAAAGGTTTTGAAGAAATTCATATGTTCGGTTGTTTGGTGTCCGGTTCTTTGCAAAGGTAATAAAAATTTATCGTTTTTCGATATGTTGCCCGGTTTGTTATCCGCGCGTCCGCTTTTTATCGAAGACTGCTTTCGAAACGATAGGTTTTTCCCGGCTCGGTTTCTATGTCGTAGACATAGGTTTGTTCTGCACCGGCGACGTCCCGCAATGCGGTCTGCGTCCGTTCGGAAATTTCGGGCCGGCGGATCGGTTGGGAACGCAGCAGCGGATTGGGGCATTCGTCCGTGCGGGCCGGTTGCAGCGGCTTGTCGTTCTGTTCGAGGGGTACCGCCGACCGGATGCGGAGCGTGCCGCCGACCGTCGAGACGATTTTCACCCGCTGTAGCCGCCCTTCGGCCCACTCCATGTCGTCGATGACGAATCCGCCGCGGCTCCGCAGGCCTGCGACCCGTCCTTGCGGCCAGGCGTCGGGCAGCGCCGGGAGCAGATGCACCGCTCCGGCGTGGCTCTGCACCAGCATTTCGGCGATGCCGGCCGTGCAGCCGAAGTTGCCGTCGATCTGGAACGGCGGGTGGGCGTCGAACAGATTGGGGTAGGTGCCGCCGTTCTGTCCCCGGGTGTCGGTGGTCGGGCGCAGTTGCTCGGCGATGAGCCGCCAGGCGCGGTTGCCGTCGTGCAGGCGTGCCCAGAAGCACACTTTCCAGCCCATCGACCAGCCCGTCGAGTGGTCGCCGCGCCCCTCCAGCGTGGTGCGTGCGGCCTGCATGAGCGCCGGCCGTGCATCGGTGATCTGACGGCCCGGATAGAGTCCCCACAGGTGCGAGGTGTGGCGATGGCGGTCGTTGGGGTCGTCCCAGTCTTCGAGCCACTCTTGCAGCTGGCCCCAGCGGCCCGTCCGCATGGGGGCCAGGTCGGCGGCCGCCGTGCGCAGGCTGTCCGCCAAGCGCGGGTCTTCGCCCAGTGCGGCGGCCGCATCCATCGTGTTGTGCAGCAGGTCGTGGATCATCTGGTTGTCCATCGTCGCACCGGCCACCACCACGAAATTCCGTTTTCCGTTGATTTTCGGCGCATTTTCCGGCGAGTAGGAGGGGGCCGCCACCAGGTAGCCGTACTTCGGTTCGCGCACCAGGAAGTCGAGGTAGAAGCGGCAGGCGTCGCGCATCAGCGGGTAGACTTCCGCCAGGTAGCCGCGGTCGCCCGAAAAGAGGTAGCGATCCCACAGATGTTGGCAGAACCACGCGTTGCACGTGGGCCAGATGCCATATTTCGGGCCGTCGACCGCGCCCGTCGCACACCAGATGTCGGTGTTGTGGTGGAGCGTCCAGCCCCGGCAGCCGTACATGGCGGCCGCGGCGCGTCCTTGCTCCGCCGTGCGCCGGATCAGATCGATGAACGGCTCGTGCATTTCCGGCAGGTTGGTCGTTTCGGCCGGCCAGTAGTTCATCTCCACGTTGATGTCGGTCGTATATTTTCCGTCCCACGGGGCGTAGCGCAGGCGGTTCCAGATGCCTTGCAGGTTGGCCGCCTGGCCGCCCGGCTGCGAACAGCATATGAGCAGGTAGCGCCCGAACTGGAAGTAGAGCGCCGCCAGCTGCGGATCGGACTCGGCGCCGAATTCGCGCAGCCGCACGTCGGTGGGCTTGTCGGCTTGGGCGTTGCGGCCCAGATCGAGCGACACGCGGTCGAAATAGTGCCGGTAAATCGCCTCATGCTTGCGGAGCGCCTTTTTGTATTCGCGTTCCGCATGGGTCAGATAGGTTTCGGCCTTTCGTGCCGCATCGCCCGACACGTTCTTGTAGTCGACGAAGTTGGTGCCGATCGAAATGCGGAGGATCGCCTGGTCGGCCCCGCGCACTTGTATCGTGCTGTCCGATAGCACGATTGTTTCGCCGCCCTGCTGTTCGATCCGGGCGATGGCCGTGAAGCGGACTTTGCCTTCGATCCCCTCGTGATCGTCGGTCTTGCCGTCGAGCCGCAGGTCATTGCCGTAGGCCGAACGCTCAATGTTGTGTTCATAGGGTGTGTCGTAGCGGGCTGTGAAAGTTATGCTGTGTTTCTTCGAAGCCGTGAGCCGCACGATCAGCACTTGGTCGGCCAGCGAGACGAACGCCTCGCGGGTGTAGAGGATGCCGTTGGCCGTGAAGCGCGTCGTTGCCACGGCCCGGGCGATGTCCAGCTCGCGGCGGTAGTCGCCGTACTCCGCGATGTTTTCGAAATCCAGATGCAGCGACCCCACCGTCTGGTAGGGCATGCCGTTGGCCCCCGAGGGCGAGCAAATCGCCGGGCCGCAGAGCCGTTGCGCTTCGAGATTCCGCCCCTCGAAGAGCAGGCGGCGAATCTCCGGCAGCGCTTCCCGGGCCGCCGGATTGGTGTTGTCGTAGGGCGAGCCGGCCCATACGGTCTCTTCGTTGAGTTGGAACTCCTCGTGCTGCGGGCCGCCGAAGACCATCGCACCCAGGCGTCCGTTGCCTATGGGCAGCGCTTCCTCCCAGCATGCCGCAGGTTGTGCGTAGCGGAGTTTCAGGCCGTCGCCGGCAGGCCGGGCGGCCCGGATGCCGGTCGCTGCGCCGAGCAGGACAAGCAGCAGTCCAAGTTTTTTCATCGTCGATAATTTTGAATCGGTTTCTTCGGAGCCGAAGTCGGGTTCCTTTTTGCAAAGATAGCGAACTCGTTCGTATTCGATCCGGGCGCCTTTCGTTTTTTTGTTCATTCTTCGATTCGGCGACACTTTTCACCGATTCGTTGGTTCGTATCGGTTTTTTTATGCTATATTTGTAAAAATATGGAAAAACCCCTTCTTGAATCTATGAAGCCGCAGCGCAAGATCGCCGTCGAGTTGCTCGAAATAGGGAACCGCAACGTCGGATTCGGCGAATTCACCTATCAGCTGGGCGCCCATCTCGCCGCCCGGGCCGCCGCTTTGCGCCGGGAGCACGGCATCCGGTTTTATTTCATCGTGCCGCGGGGTTTCAAGGGGTGTTTCGGGCCGGACGTGAGTTACATCCAGACGTTCCGTCCGATCCGCAAGTTGTTGCGTTTTTATCCCGGGCGCATGGATCTGTTCCATGTCACGCACCAGTTTTCGCGCATCAAGTACATGTTTTTTGCACGGCGCAATCTGTTGACCGTCCACGACATCAACTTCGTCTACGAAAAGAGTGCTTGCAAGCAGCCCCGTTACGTTCGGGCTTTCCGCTCGCGGCTGGCCCATGTGGACGACCTGGTTTATATTTCGCAGTTCGCGCGTGCCGACGTGGGGAAGCATTTCGCTCCCGAACAGCCCGATCGGGTAATCTACAACGGCGTGGCCGGTTGCACCCGGGCCGCGGTCGCCGATCTCTCGTCGTTCGGTCTGCCGGAGCATTTTTTGTTGCACCTATCGAGTTTGCAGCCCAAGAAAAATGTCCATCTGCTTGTCGAGATGATGGCTTCGCTGCCCGAAGAAAATTTGGTCATCGTCGGCAACTGGAACTCCGCTTACGGGCGGCGGCTCCGCGAGCGGATCGACCGCGAGGGGTTGAAGAACGTCTTTCCGCTCGACCATGTGACCGATGCCGAGAAATTCGCCCTCTACGAGCGTTGCAAAGGATTCTGCTTCCCGTCGTTGTGCGAGGGCTTCGGCTTGCCGCCCGTCGAGGCCATGAAGGCCGGCAAACCGGTCTTCCTCTCCACGCTCACGTCGTTGCCCGAGGTGGGCGGCGATTGCGCCTGCTATTATTCCGAGTTGACGCCCGCAGCGATGGCTTCCGCGACCCGCCGGGGACTGGAGCGGTTCGCCGCCGATCCGGCCGGGGCTTCCGAGCGCATCAAGACGTGGGCCGGGCGTTTCAATTGGGAGAGGTGCGTCGACGAATACGTTGCCTGCTACCTGGATTTGCTCGACGAGACCAACGGCTAAAGAAGCCGGGAAACCCGGGTCGAATCAGAGAATACCCCTTGCTGCAAACCATGCGGCGAGGGGGTATTCTTTGTTCGGCATATACGTTTTTTCATTCGATCGTTCTGCGGTAGACTTCCAGCAGGTCGGCCACCAGCTTTTCCGGTTCGAAGCGGGCTGCATAGGCGCGTCCCCGTTCGACCATGCGGCGGCGCAGCGCTTCGTCGGAGCGGATCTCGGCGATCTTGTCGGCCAGCGCCTGCGGATCGTCCGGGTCGACGTATGCCGCATCGGGGCCTCCCGCCTCCTCCAGACACGATCCCGTGGCGCCGATGGTCGGCACGCCGCAGCATGCCGCCTCGATCATCGGGATGCCGAAGCCCTCGAACCGCGAGGGGTAGACGAACAGATCGGCCATGCGGTAGAAGGCCGGCAGTTCGGCGAACTCCACCCGGTCGAAGATGTGCAGCCGTTCTGCCAGTCCATTTTCTGCCGCATACTTTTCCACTTCGGCCGTGTAGGGCGTCCGCTTGCCGATGGCGACGATGTGGACGGGTTCCGCCATCCGGGCTGCCGCCTGCACCAGCAGCAGCAAGTTTTTCCGGCGCTCGATGCTGCCGACATAGAGGATATAGCGTTCCGGCAGGTTGTATTTCTCGCGTACGGCCCGTTGCGTCTCCTCCGCGACTTCGCGCTTGAAACTCTCGTCGCAGCCTTGGTACACCACGTCGATCTTTTCGGGCGCGATGCCGAAGTATGCAACGATGTCGCGTTTGGTGGCTTCGCTGATGGCTATGATCCGGTCGGCCGCCTGGCATGCCTTGCGGTATTTATAGGCGTAGATCGTGCGGTCGATCCATTTGTAGTAGGACGGAAAGCGCAGAAAGATCAGGTCGTGGATCGTCACCACCGAGCGGATGCCCGACTTGCGCAGTCCGAACGGCAGTTCGGCCGCCAGGCCGTGGAACAGCGAAACCTCGGCCGGCAGTTCGTGCCGGATGCCGAACGAACGCCACCAGGCCTTGCCGATCCCTTTGCGCGGCCGCTGCGGGTAGCGGAATTCGATCTGCGGCGCTTGCGGCAGCCGGCGGCGCAGGTCGTCGCGCCCCGGGTCGGGCGAGCAGAGCAGGTAGCGGTTTTCGGGCGCGAAGCGGGCCAGCGCCTCGATCATCATGCGGCCGTAGTTGCCCAGACCTGTTGCGTTGTGGGTGATGCGCTTGGCATCGTATGCGATCGTCATCGGTTCCATAGGTCGATATAGTTGCGTACGGCTTCGGCGATCCGTTCGCCGTCGAGCGCCGCCGAAATGATTCCTCCTGCATATCCTGCGCCTTCGCCCGAGGGAAAGAGACCCCTTGTGCCGGGGTGCATGAGCGTCGTCTGGTCGCGCGGGATACGCACGGGCGACGAGGTGCGCGACTCGACACCTGCGACCAGGGCTTCGTTGGTCACGAAACCCCGCATCCGGCGTCCGAACGTCGCGATGCCGGCCCGCAGGCCGTCGGCGATGAACCGCGGCATCCATTCGTCGAGCCGCGAGGGGACGAGTCCCGGGATGTAGGAGGTCGCCGGAAGCGTGGCGCTGGCCCGGCCGGCCACGAAGTCGGCCACGCGCTGCGCCGGGGCGATCTGCCGGTCGCCGCCATATTTCCGGGCTTGTTCTTCGAACTGCTGCTGGAACTTCAGCCCGGCCAGTTCGCCCCATTCGGCCCGCAGGTGCTCGAAGTCGGCGGGCCGCACCTCCGTCACGATGCCCGAATTGGCATAGGGCGACGTGCGGCCGCTGGGCGACATGCCGTTGACCACCGACTGGGCCGCGTCGGTCATGGCCGGCACGATGAAGCCGCCCGGGCACATGCAGAACGAGTATACGCCGCGGCCGTTCTCCTGGCTCACGAGCGAATAGGCCGCAGCCGGAAGATAGTCGCCGCGTCGGTCGCAACGATATTGGATCGAGTCGATCAGCGCCTGGGGGTGCTCGATGCGCACGCCCATGGCGAAAGGTTTGGCTTCGATGCGCACGCCCCGGCGATGGAGCAGTTCGTAGATGTCGTGCGCCGAATGGCCCGTGGCCAGTACCACGGCGGCCCCGTCGATCGTTTCGTCGCCGCACCGCACGCCGCAGATGCGTCCGTTTTTGATCGTCAGGTCGGTAACGCGGTGTCCGAAGAGCACTTCGCCCCCGGCATCGACGATCGTGCGGCGGATGTTGCGGATGATGCCCGGCAACTTGTCGGTGCCGATGTGGGGATGGGCTTCGTAGAGGATTTCGGGCGTGGCGCCGTGGAAGACGAGCGTTTGCAGCGCCTTGTTGTAATCGCCCCGCTTCTTGCTGCGGGTGAAGAGCTTGCCGTCGGAGAAGGTGCCGGCGCCGCCCTCGCCGAAAGCGTAGTTCGAGTCGGGGTCGACGGCTCCGTTGCGGTTGATCTGCGCGATGTCTACCTTGCGGGCCGAGACGTCGCGGCCGCGCTCCAAGAGTATGGGCCGCAGCCCGAGTTCGATCAGCCGCAGGGCGGCGAACAACCCGGCCGGGCCGGACCCCACGACGACGACCTCCGTACGGCCGGCCACCGAAGGGTAGTCGAAGTGCACGGGCGCCGGCTGCGGTTCGTCGTCGACATAGATTTCGAGCGTCAGATTGACTTTTGGCCGCCGCTGCCGCGCGTCGATCGACCGCTTGACGACCCGGGCCAGCGCGATGTCGCGCTCGGCTACGCCCATGCGGCGTGCGGCGTGCGGAACGTAGCGTTTCGCGTCGGCAGCTTCTTCGGGCGAGAGAACGAGGGTTATGCGTTGAGGCATGGAAAGCGGTTTACAGCCATTTCTTGTAGCGGAAGAACCAGATCGTCAGTCCGGAGCAGACGATCATCAGTCCGATGGCGAAAAGGTAGCCCGCGGGCAGTACCCAGCCGTTGGAGAGGGTGAGGTGCCAGTCGAGTTCGGGCATGTACTTGAAGTTCATGCCGTACATCGAGGCGATGAGCGTGGCCGGCATGAAGATGACGGCGGCCACGGAGAAAATCTTGACGATTTCGTTCTGCTCGATGTTGATCAGACCCAGGGCGGCGTCCTGGATGTAGTCGAGACGCTGGAACGAGAAGTCGGCATGGTTGATAAGCGAATTCACGTCCTTGATCATCAATTGCAACCGCGGATAAATGTCGTTGGGGAAGCGTTCGGAACGCAAGATGCCGGACAAGACGCGCTGTCGGTCGAAGATGTTCTCGCGCAGCGACATGGTGCTTTCCTGCAAGGCGCTGATGCGGTGCAGCACTTCCTTGTCGATGCTGTCCTCCGAGTTGATGGCCTTGGAGAGCGCCGCGACCTGCTTGGAGACCAGCTCCACCATGTCGGCATCGAAGTCGATGCGCACCTCCAGCAACGAAATGAAAAGGTGGTAGCCGGTCGAATAGCTGCGGTAGTTCATCTGGAGGCGCTTCTCGGTCTCGCGGAACGTGCGCGACTCGGCGCCCCGCACGGAGACCAGCACGCCCTCGTTGGAGATGATGAACGACACCGGCTCGACGACGAACGAATCGCCCGTGGGAACGAAGAAGTTGGAGTTGGAAATGATGGCGTTCTCGGTCTCGGAATATTTGGACGTCGACTCGATCTCCTCGACCTGCTGTTTGGTCTGGAGGCTGATCTCCATGAAGTTCTCGACGGCTTTCTGCTCCTTGATGGTGGGCAGCAGCATGTCGATCCACAAAATGTCGTCGTAACCCAGCTCGTCGAAGAGTTTGGTGTCGGCGTTGCGGATGATCTTGTTGTACTGCTTGAGGTAGATGGTAATCATTGAAGGGCCTTTCTGAAAAGTTGCTGAATCCGTTAACGACCTGAAGCGCACAAGGCGCCCGCTAACCTCTTCAGCCGGGATTGACCCTCAACGAAACCCGGATGCCGGCGCTCCGGAACTTGCAGAAAGGAAAGGACAATGACGAACCTGCATGCAGATCATCTGCACGCTGCGCACCATGGATGCACGGCATCGCACCGGAATGCGGCGCGGCGGCTGTACGAAGAACTATGGCCATCATCCATATAAAGGCTAAAATTGGTTCGTGACGCAAAGTTATACAAAAATCGGTAGTTTTTTACACAAACTTGACAAAAAACGACCCGAAAACTTGACAAAGGGGGTATGGCAACGATATATTTGCCCCACGATTCGACAACGCCGCCGCTGCGCAGGGCGAGTTGTAAACACTTGTTTCCGGATTGGTTCTCAATCTACTACGAATCGCTTTCAACAATCATCAACATTTTATCAACGGGTTTTCGACGGCTTGTCGACAATCGGATACGGCACGCCTCCGCATACGAAGCGCAGGGGAAGAACTTCGGGTAGCCGAGCGGAGGAAAGAACGGTCGTCCGCCGTTTTGAAAACCCAGAAAAATCCTCGCATCATGCTTTCGTTCAAAACTACTCCTCCCGACTATTCGCCCACTTGGCGCAGGGCCGAATGCCGCGTGGCGAGCGACCCGGCGCAAACGATCGACATCGCCCTGAGGCACACGCTCACGGGCGAGCTGTTGGGAACCAGACGTTTCGTGAACATCACCGAAGCGGCGTTCGATGTGTCGCCCATCATCCGCCGCACCATCCGCTTCGCACCGCAGCCCGCGCCTACGGGTTATGTGTCGGCCGTCGACCGTAAAATCCCGGTGACGGTCACGGCCGCGCTCACCGACGATCCGAGCCAGAAGACCCGTTCGCCCACTCGCGTCTACTTTGCCGGAGCCGATACGCCGGCCATGTTGTCGCTGCTCACGACCATGCCGACCGAACGGCTGATCGCCCCTGGCGAGTGGGACGAAGCGACGCTGCTTTTCGACCTGCCGCCCAAGACTACCGTCACGGCGCAAGGGCCTGCGGGCACCGTTGTCCGCACCTACGCCCCCGCCAGTTCGGGGTTGCAGCTCTTCAGGCTCGACACCTCGGACTTCCCCGGCGCAGAACGGATCACTGTCGAATTCGACACCTGCGGCAAGGTGGAATACACCGTCGTGCCCGCCGTGCAGGGCGCCCGCCGCATTGCCTGGCACACCCGCGCCGGATCGATCGAACACTACACTTTCCCGATCGAACCGACGGCTTCGGTGGAGACGCAGAAAACCCGCATCCGCAGCTTCGAAGGCCCCGAAGTAGTCAGCGCCGACCAGGAACAGCGCCTGCGGCTCCGCTCGGCCTACGAAACGCGCACGATGCTGGAAGCCTTGGCCGAAATTCTGGTCGCACCCGAGGTGTGGATCGTCGATTCCTCGGGCTACCGCAAGGTCGACGTGTTGAGCGACCGGGCCGTCGTCCACCGCCACGGGACATTGAGCTGCCTGGAAATCGAAATCCGGCTTTGCCGAACAACCGACCGCTCATGAAACCGGCTTTGCAACTGTTCATCGACGGCCAAGGCTGCGACTTGAGCGACACGGCGTGCCGCGTGCCGGGTTATTCGGCGGCCAAGACTTCCGATGCGGAAGCCTGCCGCGAGGGGCGCTCGCTGCGGCTCGAACTGCCCCCTACGCTGCGCAACCGCGCTTTGTTGGGCGATCCCTGCGATCCGCATCCGGGCAACCGCTTCAATGCGGCGCTTCGCACCGCGGTGCTCTCGGCCGAAGAGAGCGTGCTGCTGGAGGGCACGGCACGCCTGCTCTCGGCGTCGGGCGAGGGCTTCGTGGTGGAGATACGCGAAGGAGGCGCCGGCTGGGCCGAACGGGCGGCCCGCCGGATGTTCAACGCGCTGGAGATCGACTACGAGGCGCCCTTGCATCCCACGACGATCCTGCAAAGCTGGACGGATTCGTCGCCCGTGAAGTTCTTCCCCGTTCACCGCGACGAATACCCGCAGCAAAGCAATCCGCAAGACCTGCTGACGGCCGAACGGCTGCTGACGGTCGACGACTACCACCCCTTCCTGCATGTGGCGACGCTCGTCGAACAGATTTTCAAGGAGGCGGAGTACCGGATCGTGAGCGAATTTTTCGCGTCGCCGTTTTTCCGCTCGCTTTACATGAGCGGCGCCTACTCCACCCGCGACACCACGGCTGCGGAGGCCCGCATGGGGTTCCGTGCCCGCCGCCTGGCTCCGGTAACGGCCACGGCGAGCAACGCCGGCTGGGTCTATGCCGATCCCAAGGCCGTGCTCAACACGGTGGGCAACATCGTCGACACGGCCACGCCCCAGACTCCGGATGCCGACGGCGAGCCGATCGACGGACTCTACAATAACGGCAACTCGCTGACGATGGCCGACGGCATGCTGCGCTTTACGCCGGCGACGGAGACGAACGTGGGATTCGAGTACTATCTGAAGTATACGACCGACCATCGCATTCTGACTCGCACGCGGCTGCGCGGATTCGATTCGATCTATTTAGGCCCGGGGTCGGAGCTGCGCTTCGCGCTGGCCAACCGCTACAAAGACCGCCGCGAAGCGATCCGCGCCAACTACACCTACCGCATCGTGGTGTTCGATCATGCGGCAGGCAGCCGCTACCGGCTCAATTGCACCCTTCATGGGATGCCGGGTGCCGAGTGGACGTTCTTCGACGTGCGTTCGACGACCGTGACGACTCCGGCATCGGGAAATCCGGCCGACCCGGTGCTCTGGATCCAGCGCGACGGGGCATGGGTGCCCTATGCGGGCGACTGGGCGCTCTACGACGGCTACATCGGCGAAACAGGGCAGACGACCGTCGAGCTGCGCGTGCGCACGGCGGCAGAAACGGTATCGCCCGCGTCGCCGAAGCATTTCTACGACATCCACTTCTTCGGCGCCGAAGCCGGCATGGCGCTCACTCTGCACAAGGAATGCGCGTTGCAGCCCCGTTTCCAGGCCGGGCCGGGCTACGGTTCGATGCTCCGGTTCGCCGACGTGGCCCAGCACCGCATCCGGCAGTCGGAGCTGCTCGAAGCATTGGCCCATCTGTTCAACCTGCGGTTCTACACCGAGGAGGCGACCCGCCGGGTCTTCATCGAGCCGGCCGACGACTTCTACGGCGCGGGCGTTGAGGCGGACTGGCGTGCGAAGAGCGACTTTTCGAAACCGGTGGTGCTGGAAGAGATCGCTCCGCAGATCCACGAACTGCGCACGTGGTGCTACCAGGAGGGCGACGGCGCGGTGACGCGGTTCGAGGCGGCGCACGACACCCGTCTGGGCAGCTGGAGCGCCCGCACCGAATCGTACGGGGCGAAGATGGGCGACGAGACCCTGCGCAACCCCCTGTTCCGCCCCACGCTCAACAGCACGGGCCACTACCGCAACGCCCCCTCGGCGCAGCTGCTCCAAGTGGGCGACCGCGATGCGGTCGATGCCGACGGCATCAACTTCTCGCCCCGCATCGTATGCTTCATGGGCATGCACCCGCTGCCCGAAGGCGAACGCTGGGGCTATCCTTCCCATGCGGCGGAATATCCGTTGGCGGCGTTCCATTTCGCGGGCGATGCGACGGCGGCGCCCTGCACGCTCTGCTTCGAAGATCGCGATGGCGCCCGGGGACTGCACGGCCGCTACGACCGGCAGGTCGCCCAAGACGCGACGCGCGAACGGATCACGCTTTCGCTGCGGCTGGCGCCCCACGAATTCGCCGCTCTGCTGGCCCCGGGCACGGGCGCTCCGGACATCCGCTCGGTGTTCCTGCTCGACACGGGCGGCGACACGGTGCGGGCGACGCTCGATGCGGTCGCCGACTACGATCCGGCCGAAGGCACGGCCCGCTGCACGTTCGTCCATACGGTGGACGACGAATAAGAAGCATCCCACATTCATTCCGAAACACCCGTTTTTAATCCTTTTCTCATTATGCAATCCATCCGAATCAACAACAACGCCGGAGTGTGCCGCATCGACATCGAGGGGACGATCGGCGTGCCCGAAGAGTGGCAGTTCGACCGACCCGAACAGCGCATCGCCACCTACGAGAAGTTCCGCGAGGCCGTGCAGCGCATCGGCGAAATCGACGCTCCGGAGGTCGTGGTCGACATCCGCTCGACGGGCGGCGACGTGAACGACGCCCTGCTGATCCACGACGCCCTGCGCCAGCTCCCGGGCCGCATCGTCACCCGCTGCTACGGCTACACGGCTTCGGCCGCCACGATCATCGCCCAGGCGGCGAGCGACGGATGCCGCGAAATCTCGGCCAACGCCCTCTATCTGATCCACACGTCGATCTGCGCCACCGAGGGCAATGCGGCGGAGTTGAGCGGCAAGATCGACCTGCTGCGCCACACCGACCGCCGGCTGGCCGAAATCTATGCTGCCCGCTCGGGCCGTCCGGCCGAGGAATTCGAGACCCTGATGGCCGAGAACAACGGCAACGGACGCTGGCTCTCGCCTGAAGAGACCCTGGCGGCAGGTCTGGCCGACAAGATCGTCGACGCAGCAGAAACGACGGAGGCATCCTCCGGGCATCCGCACAACGATGCCCGCGGCTGGGCACGGCTTTGGGCGGCATTGGGGCTGGGCCGCGGAAAACGGCCCGACGCTGCGGTGCCCGACGACCGCAACATCCTCCACTTCGACGACGAAGGGGCGGACGGCCCGTCGCCGCGCCCGAACTCCTCGTCCATCGCGGCCGACGAAGCCTTCCGCCGCGCCGCGCCGACCGCCACGCGTCCGTGCGAAGATCCCTCTTGCAGCGATACGATCCGTACGTCCAACCAGCGGGCCTATGCAGCCGATGCGCGGCAGTTCAGGAAATAAACGAGGACGCTGCGACTGCAAAACCTGCTTCCGAAAGGTCGCAAAACCATTCATTCACCTTTAATTTTTTACATTATGAGTTTCTTGGAAAATGCCAAACAGTATTCTGGTGCCGAACTCGACACCATCTTCTTCCGGCCTCTGCTCACCGGCCCGTCGGCCCAGGAGCTGGGCGTGAGGGTGCTCTACAACATGCCCGTGCCCACGACCGTGCAGCTGTGGGACGGTCAGCGCGACATCCTCCAGAAGCACACGTCCAAAGGCTGGAGCGGCGGCGCGGCGGCCAAAAAGTACCAGAAGACCATCGCCCTCAACCGGGTGAAGGCCGAGCTGGGATTCGGCGCCGCCGACTACTTCTCGCTGGTCTACGAAAAGATCGCTTCGCGCGCCGACGTCAACATGGACGACCTCACGGGCACGGAACTCGAACAGGCCGAAACGGCGCTCTTCCGCCAGGCCGTGGCCGAAAGCATCCGCGCCACGATGTGGGTGGGCGACACCTCGGCGACCAAGGGCTACAACACCTTCGACGGCTTCCTGAAGACCATCGACGAATGCCTGATCGCCGAACCGTTCTACACGCTGCCCTACCAGGCGAGCGACGTGAACGACCCGGCGAAGATCGTCGAAATCTTCGATGCGCTGTGGAAAAACGCCGACACCCGGCTGCAAGACATGAAGGGTGAGGGGCAGCTGGCATTCTTCGTCACCTCGGACCTCTACTTCCTCTACGAGAAGTACCTCGACTCGAAGGGTGCCGACGCGGCCTATGCCGACACGGTGAACGGCCGCCAGAACCTCTCCTACCATGGCATTCCGGTGATCGACGTGCGCCTGGGCAACTACTTGGCGAGCACCTCGCACCACAAGTCGTTCTGCCTGCTGACCGACCGCCGCAACCTGGTGCTGGCCGTCAATACGGCCGACTTCCCGGGCAACGAAGTGCGCATGTGGTACAACCCCGACGAGATGGAGAACCGCCAGCGCGCCCTCTTCATGGCAGGTTGCGACATCCTGGACGAAAGCCTGCTTTCCTACGCCTACTGCGAATAGATCGAACGCCGTCCGCGGGAGCTGCCGGCAACTCCCGCGGACAAGTTCCGCATCTCGAAAACAACGAAAAAACAATGGACAACCCGACACGCAAGACCGCCGTGGGCGTCACGGCGCGCACCGAACCCTTCATGACCCTGGGCGCAGGAACGGTGCAAAGCGACAAATTCTGGCGCTGGGGCGACGACAACCTGCTGCCTTATGCCCTGGCTCTGATGGCCCGCCGCTCGACGACCCACCGCCGCATCATCAACGACAAGGCCGACTACATCTCGGGCAAGGGGGTGATCTGCGACGAAAACCTCCCGCGCCTGAAAAGCCTGATCGAACGGGTCAACCCGCAGGGCGAAAGCCTGCGGCAGGTGCTCAACAAACTGGCCTACGACAAGGCGCTTTTCGGCAACGCCTTTCTGGAGGTGGTGACCGATGCGCGCCGCTCGTTCCTGGCCCTCTACCACCAGGACGCCTCGCGCTGCCGCGTGGCCCGCGACGAAAGCCGCATCCTGCTGCACCACGACTGGGCGTCGTTCAACCCCTCCGAGGCGCAATCGCTGCCGCTCTACCCGCTTTTCGAGGAGCAGGCCGACGGCACGCTGCGCGCGCTGATCCACTACAAGGACTACGAACCCATGTTCAGCCACTACGGCGTACCGCCCTACATCGCGGGATTCGGCGTCTCGGCCATCGCCTACAAGACCGACCGCTGGAATATTTCGCGTCTGGACAACTCGTTCCAGCTCTCGGGCGTGCTGCTGCTGGATTCGGCCGTGGACAACGAAGCCGAAGCCGAACGCGTGATGCGGCTGGCGGAGGAGAAGTTCGCCGGCAACCCGGGGCAGGTCATGTTCGTGATCCGCGAGGGAAGCGAAGGCGACAAGGACAACTCGCGCTTCATTCCGATCAGCTCGCAGAACGAGGGCGACTGGCAGGCGCTGCACGAGCAGGCCGTGGGCGATATCGTGGTGGCCCACTCGTGGTTCCGCACGCTCAGCGGCCTGGACTATGCGAGCGGATTCAACGCCGAACGCATCCTCCACGAATACGAAATCGCGCTCAACACCGTGATCCTGGGCGAGCAGGCCGAGCTGATGGAACCCATCCGCGAGACGATCGCCGCGACCCTGGGTCTCGACGCCTCGTCGCTGGAGATCGTCAACCGGCCCCCGACGCGTTCGAAGCCGATCTACATGAAAGTGTGGGAAGCCCGCAAGGCCGACGGACTGGACTACGACCCCGACGACGAACGCCAGCAGGCCTTTCTGTCGGAAATCACGAAGTACAACATCCGAAGCATCGAATAATGGAAACCCTCATTACCCCTCTACAAGTGCTGAAAACAGCCTTCGGCGAGAGCGAAATGCTCCCGCCCGAGACCGTCGCCGCGGCCGACATCGCTGCGGCCGAGGAGCGCTGGATCGTTCCGGCGATCGGGCGCAAGCTGCATGCGAAACTCCTGGCCGGCGCCCATGCGCAGTTCTGCGCCGACTATCTGGCGGCCCCCGTGGCTTTTTTCACCCGCACGCTGGTGCAGCCCCGCCTGGACATCCGCACCGACCGCACCGGCACGGCGGCGCCCCGCTCCTCCTACGGGCAGCCGGCCAACGACGAAGCGCTCCGGCAGCAGCACCGCCGTCTGTTGCAGGAGGCCCGCACGCTCCTGCGCCGGGCGACGGAGCATCTGCGCACCCATGCGGCCGACTATCCGGACTACGACCCCGACAACGACCCCACAGCGCGCTGCACGATCGAAAGCGGCATCGTCCTGCAAAACAACCAACGGCGATCATAAGGGTGTGCCGGCGCTTGCCATTTCTGGTTTTACGAATTTTGCAAAAACACATTCTTAAGATGTCCCGAGGCTTAAAAAACTGCAATCCCGGCAACATCCGCCGCTCGAAAGTCCGCTACAAAGGCGAGGTGCACCCCTCGCGCGACCCGGCATTCAAGCAATTCGAATCGCTGGCCTGGGGCTACCGGGCGATCTTCGTGCTGCTGCACACCTACCGCACCCGCCACGGTCTGCGCACCGTCGCGGAGATGATCGCGCGCTGGGCGCCGCCCACGGAAAACCGCACCGACGCCTACATCCGGGCTGTGGCGGCCGACACGGGCATCGCGCCCCACGAACCCGTCGACACCCTCGACCGCAAGACGATGATCCCTATCGCGGCGGCCATTTCCCGCGTGGAAAACGGTGCGGCGGCCGACCGGCGCGAAGTAGAAAAAGGGTGGGAGCTGTACAAGAATTCATGATCGCTTCGCTACGATCGGTGCCGCCCGAAGACCAAGAACCTGCAAAAAACGGTTTCGAAGCTCCGCACTTTGCGGCACCCGAAATTTTCGAACGGCGAATTTTTGAATTGTCGACTTTTTCTTCCTATCTTTGTCCCCCGAAAACAGGCGGAAATGGGATGCGGCCCGCGAGACCGTGTTGAGAACCGCCGGTGGTAACATAAAAACAACAAACATCATGAAAACCATTGCTGTAAAAGCGACCAAGCGCGCAGACTTCGGCAAGAAGGCCGCCAAGGCGGTGCGCCGCGAGGGACTGATTCCCTGCGTATTGTGCGGTAACGGCGAGACCGTGTCGTTCTCGGTCGATCCCCGCGAGATCAAGCCCCTGATCTACACCCCCAACTCCTACATCGTGGAGTTCGACTTCGACGGAAAGACCGAGACGGCCGTGCTGCGCGAGGCCCAGTTCCACCCCGTACGCGAGGAGATTCTGCACCTCGATTTCTACCGCATCGCTGCCGGCAAGCCGGTGTCGATCGCTATTCCGGTGCGTCTGACCGGTAACGCCGAGGGCGTGAAGGTCGGCGGTAAGTTGGCTCTCTCGGCCCGCAAGCTGATCGTCAGCGCGCTGGTGGAGAACCTGCCCGACGAAATCGTCGTGGACGTGACGCCCCTGGGCGTAGGCAAGACCATCTTCGTGGGCGACCTGAAGATGGAGAACCTCAAGTTCGTGACCCCTGCCACGACGGCCGTCTGCGCCGTGCGCGTGACCCGTGCTTCGCGCGGTGCCGCCGCAGCCGAAGGCAAGTAATCGCTCGAACGGCATGAAATACCTCATTGTTGGGTTGGGCAACATCGGCGCTGAATACGCCGAGACCCGCCACAACATCGGTTTCAAAGTGTTGGACGCCCTGGCCGGGGCGTCCAACGCGCTTTTTACGACCGCACGCTACGGCGACGTGGCCGAACTCCGGCACAAGGGCCGCACGCTGGTGCTGCTCAAGCCCTCGACCTACATGAACCTCTCGGGCAAGGCGGTGCGCTACTGGCTCGATGCGGAGAAGATCCCGCGCGAGAACCTGCTGGTCGTATCGGACGACATCGCCCTGCCGTTCGGCACGCTGCGCATTCGGCAGAAAGGAAGCGCCGGCGGCCATAACGGACTGAAAAACATAGCCGAACTGTTGGGCAGCGAAGACTTCGCCCGCATGCGCTTCGGCGTGGGCGGCGACTTCCCGCGCGGCCACCAGGTCGACTATGTGCTGGGCGAATGGACGCCCGAAGAACGCGAAGCGCTGCCCGAGCGGCTGAAAATCTTCGGCGAAGCGATCCTCTCGTTCGTCACCGTGGGCGTCGAACGGACGATGAACTTTTTCAATAAGAAGTGATGAATATCGAGGAATTCAGAGCGTGGTGCCTCTCTTTCGAGGGCGCGAGCGAGAAGATGCCTTTCGCAAAGGCTTCGTCCGAATACGATCGCAACCTGCTGGTTTTCGAGGTCGCGGAGAAGTGGTTCTGCTTCGTGAACATCGACGCATTCGACTTCTGCAACATCAAGTGCGATCCGGATCGGATCGTCGAGTTACAGGCGCAACACGAAGGTGTGACGCCCGGCTATCACATGAACAAGAAACACTGGATCAGCGTCCATTTCGACAAAGACGTACCGGACGAAACAATCAAGGAGCTTGTCCGGCAATCGTACGGACTTGTCGTAACATCCCTGCCGAAGAAGAAGAGGGAAACACTTTAAATCGAAGCAAAAAGCGATTGGGTAGACACCCAATCGCTTTTTGTATCAACGCGTCCGTCGCCCCGATAGATAATAATATCCCCCGATCGCCAATAACGTCAGTGTTTCGGAAAGCGGCATGGCCAACCAGATGCCGGGCGTGCCGAACATCCGGGGCAGCAGAACGAAAGCGGGAACAAGGAAGACGAAACCGCGCAGGAGGGCGAAAATCGTGGCGGGCCGCACGCGTTCGAGACTCTGGTAATAACCGATGATCGCGAGGTTGACGACGAAACAGACGACCCCCGCTGCGAACAGAGGAAATCCCTCGACGGCGATCTGCGCAGCAGCATTGTCCAGCGGCAGGAACAGCCCGACCAGCAGCTGCGGACATCCGACGAAGGCCGCCGCGACAACGGCGCCGCAAAAAACTGCCGTGGCGAGCGCGACCCGTTGCGTCGCAGCTACCCGGTCGAAGCGTTCGGCCCCGAAGTTGAAGCTGACGATAGGCTGGGCCGACTGGGCCACGGCGTTGCCGATCATGAAGACGAACGGCGTATAATAACAAGCTATGCCGAAAGCGCCCACGCCGTCGTCGCCCAAGTGGTACATGAAAACCAGGTTGCCGGTGAACATCAACACAGCCATAGTTGCCTCGCCCAGCAAAGCCGACGATCCGATGCGGCACTGGTACCCGATGTTGCGCAGGGAGAGCCGCAGGCTTTTGCGACTGGCCTTGACGGGATGGAACCGCAAGGTGCGTGCATGGTGGAACAGATAGACCGCGACGATCGCACCGCCGGTGAACATTCCGACCGAAGAAGCGAGCGCCGCGCCGAAGATGCCCCATCCCAGCGGAAAGACGAACAACCAGTCGAGGAGCGTGTTGACCAGGGCCGAGACGACGGAGCACCACATGGCCAGGCGCGGCGCGCCGTCGAGCCGGACGATGAACAGACCCACGGAAATCCACATCTGGAACGTCAGGGCGGGAACGAATCCCCACAAATAATCGACGGCCGCGGGCAGCAGATGGCTCGACGCCCCGAGCCGCAAGGCGACGGGACGTGCGAACCCGAGGATGAGCGCCGAAGCCAGCACGGTGACGAGGGTGACGAACAACAACGCCTGCGTGACGTTGAGACGTGCGGCCTTGACCTTGCCGCAAGCGAGGTGGATCGAAGCGACGACCGAACATCCGGCGCCGACCATCAGGCCGAAACCCGTGAAAATCATCAGCAGCGGGATGCAGATGTTGATGGCGGCGATGCCGTCGCTGCCGACCCCGTGGCCGACGAAGATGCCGTCGGCGACCGTGACGGCCGAAATGCTGAGCATGCCCAACAATGTGGGAACGAAAAACTTGCGGAACAAACGGTCGACGTGCTCGGTTCCGAGATTCAAAGCGTCTCTTTCCAAATTTTTTCTATTTATAAAAAGTCCGTATCATCCGATTCCGACCGCGCAAACAACCGGTCTTGCGCCGAACGACGGGCAACCCCGGCTCCGAACACAAAAAAGGCCGGACAAGCCTCATGGTTTTACCCAGTCATCTTATCCGGCCTTGTTGCAGCCCTCCGATGAGGATTACAAAACAAATTATTTATGATGCAAAGTACGAATAAGCGAGGGCAAAAGCAAGCTCGCTTGCATTTTGCCGAGCGAGAGTATCTTGAACGAAGTTAAAATACGAAAAGTCGAGCGCAAAAGCCAACCAAAGGTTTGATTATGCCGGGACGCAGATAGGGCGGCAGAAAGTAAAATATGTCCGCTTTTCGGTTACTCTTCTTCTTCGTAGTATATTCCGTCCATCAGTTGGTCGAGGTCGCGGCGCTCTTTCTTGGTCGGTCGTCCCGTGCCGCGGTCGCGGAAGACGAAGATCGTCTCGCGCGGCACGTTGAGTTTGTCCAGCTCCTCCTGCGGCGTGGTGTTGAGGCAGTAGTCGGGCACGTTCTTGGCAGGCTGGCGGCTCGAAACCAGGTCGAGCACCTTATAAGAATAGGTTACCTGCTGACGCCGCACCTCGATGCGGTCGCCGATCTTCACTTCGCGCGACGGCTTGGCATAGGCGCCGTTGACCGTCACCTTGTTCGTCCGCACGGCATCGGCCGCATCGCTGCGGGTCTTGAAAATCCGCACGGCCCACAAATATTTGTCGAGTCGAACACTATCCATCTTTATTTTTCGTAAATCGTTTCCCCTTTAGGTTTGTCGTGGGATTGTTCGTCGTTCTGGCGGCTGACGCTCAGAATCATGCCCAGTGCCATGGCGGTAAAGAGCACCGACGACCCGCCGCGCGAAATCAGCGGCAGCGTCTGCCCCGTTTCGGGAATGAGATTGACCGTGACCATGATGTGCAGCAGCGCCTGACAAGTGATCTGCAAGGCCAGTCCCAGCACCAGCAGCCCCGGAAAAGCCGTGCCGCAGCGCCGGAAAATCTCGATCGCCCGGAAGAAAATCCACAGATACAACATCAGCAGCACCACGGCCAGCAACAACCCGTACTCCTCGACGAAAAACGCAAAGGCGTAGTCGCTCTCGGGGTGGATCATCTCCACACGCATGGCGCTCTGCCCGGCGCCCTGACCCAGGATGCCGCCGTTGTGGATGGCGATCATCGAACGCTCGGAGTCGGTGAGGTGCTCGATGGGCTTCTCGGTCTGGGGCTGGGTCCAATAGTTCAGCCAAGTGGAGACGCGCCCCTCGGCGGTCTGGCTGCGCCCCAGGTTCAGGGTCATGGCCAACATCACGGCGGCAAGCGCCGTGAGCAAGAGTTTCATCAACTCGCCGAAGCGTACGCGCCCGATCAACATCATGACCCACGAGGCCAGGAACACCAGCATCGCCGACGAAAAATGGGCCGGGAAGATCACTGCGCAAGAGACGACCATCGGCATGAGGATCGGTCGCGTGCCCTCGCGCCAGATGCGCCGCTGCGCGGGCTGCCCCCATGTCCAGAAACGCCACGAAGGCAGGATGCGGAGCTTGTCGATCTTCGATTGCCGTCCGGCGAGCTGCTGGGCCAGGAACAGCACCGTGGCGACCTTCAGTGCCTCGGAGGGCTGGAACTGGAAGCCGCCGACCGGTATCCAGCGGGCGGCGCCGTTGACGGTCGACCCGACGAAATAGACGGCGACGGTTGCCAGCACGGAGAGGAAATAGACGGGCCGCGCGAAGTAATTGTAGATCCGGCAATCGATCTTTTGCACGGTAAGCATGACGACCATGCTGACCGCCAGAATGAACAACTGCTGCCGCAGAAAATGGGCTGTCGTGCGGGCCGTATGGGCATCGTAGGCCATCTTGGCCGTAGACGAATAGACGACCAGCACCGAAATGACCGCCAGCGTGGCCACGATGATCCACAGCACGCGATCCCCGGTGAATAACCGGAATCTGCGCCCGTCGGCCGTATCGAGATCGGTAGTTGCCATAAAAATCAATAATTCGAACCGTTTGCAAAATATCCGGCCGGCCCTTGCAGGCCGGCGGCGGGTCTCCCGAGAAGATCGCCTACAACTCTTCGACCCATTTCTTGAACATCTCGCCGCGGTGCTCGTAGTTTTTGAACAAGTCGAACGACGCGCAGGCGGGCGACAGCAAAACGACGTCGCCGGGGCGCGCAGCGGCCTTGGCGGCGCTCATGGCGTCGTCGAACGAATCGGCGGAGACCACCTCGGGCACCACGCCCGTGAAGTCGCGCACGAGCTTGGCATTATCCAGCCCCATGCAGACCAACGTATGCACTTTCTGTCGCGCGAACTCTTTGAGCGGGCCGTAGTCGTTGCCCTTGTCCGTGCCGCCGGCGATCCAGACCAGCGGACGCGTCATACTCTCCAAGGCGTACCACACCGAATCGACGTTGGTAGCCTTTGAATCGTTGATCCACAGCACGCCCTGCTTCTCGGCGACGGGTTCGAGGCGGTGCTCGACGGGCGCGAAGTCGTAGAGCGATTTGCGTATCTTGGCCGGAGCGACGCCTGCGGCGAGGGTGGCGAGGGCTGCCGCCATGGCGTTGTAGGCATTGTGAAGCCCGGCAATGCGCATCTTGGCCATGTCGATTTCGACCGACGCCTTGCCGGCCGTGGCGGTGAACTTGCCGTCGCACAAGAATGCGTCGCCGGCGCCGCTGGCCACGGCATTGCGCGCTGCGAAAGGCAGCTGCCGCATGCGCAGGTCGTATTTGGGCAGCTGCTGCCAGATCGTCTCGTCGTCGCCCGAGAAGATGAACCAGTCGCGCGATGTCTGATTCTGCGTGATGCGCATCTTCGAATCGACGTAGTTCTGGAAACAATGGTCGTAGCGGTCGAGGTGGTCGGGCGTGATGTTCATCAACACCCCGATGTGGGCGCGGAACTTGAACATGCCGTCGAGCTGGAACGAACTCAACTCCAGGACATACCAGTCGTAGTCGCCCGTAGCGACCGAGTAGGCGAAGCTCTCGCCGATGTTGCCGCCGAGGGCGACGTTCAGCCCGGCGTCGCGCATGATCTTGTAGATCAGCGACGTGGTGGTCGTCTTGCCGTTCGAACCGGTGATGCAGATGCACCGGGCCTTGCCCAGGTAACGCCCGGCGAATTCCATTTCGGAGATGACCGGGATGCCGGCGGCGCGAATCTTCTGCACGATGGGCGCCGTATCGGGGATGCCGGGCGATTTGACGACCTCCGTCGCAGCAAGAATGCGCTCCTCGCTGTGCCCGCCCTCCTCGTAGGGCACCTGCCACTCGTCGAGCTTCTCCCGATAACGCGCGGCGATGCGGCCGCTGTCGGAGAGGAAGACTCCGAAACCTTTCTTCTTGGCGAGGATCGCGGAACCGTAGCCGCTGATGCCGCCGCCCAATACGACAATGTTTTTCATAATGCGTCGAATCTTATTTCTGTCCGTTTGCGGGCCGGAGCTTGCGAAGCACGCCCGGCTAAGAGCCGGAGTTCGAAAAGAGTTTGCTGACCCGCAGGGCGGGCCGCAGCCTCCGGCGGAGACCCGCTGCAAATGCGGACGACTGTTTCTTCGGTTTTCCCTATCGTATCTTGAGTGTTACCAACGTGATGGCGGCCAGGAGCAGCGAAATGATCCAGAAACGGATGACGATCTTGGTCTCGAACTGGCCTTTCTTCTGGTAGTGGTGGTGCACAGGCGACATCAGCAGAATGCGGCGCCCCTCGCCGTATTTACGCTTGGTGTACTTGAAGTAGGCGACCTGCAACATGACCGAGCAGCTCTCCACCAAGAAGACGCCGCACAGCACGGGCAACAGCAACTCCTTACGGATGCAGAGGGCGAAGACGGCGATGATACCGCCGATCGAGAGCGACCCGGTGTCGCCCATGAAGATCTGCGCGGGGAACGAATTGTACCACAGGAAACCCACGAGCGCCCCGATCATCGCGGCGGCGAAGACCACCAGCTCGCCGCTCTGGGGGATATACATGATGTTGAGGTAGTCGGCGTAGACGATGTGTCCGGAGAGGTAGGCCAGCATGCCCAGCACCACGACGATCGGCACCGAGACCCCCGTAGCCAGGCCGTCGAGACCGTCGGTAAGGTTGGCGCCGTTCGACACGGCCGTTACCACGAGGATGGCGACCAACACGTAGAGCAACCATGCGGCGACGTCGTGGCCGCCGGTCATCCAACCGTAGTCGAACTCATTGTCCTTGATGAAGGGGATCGTGGTCTTGGTAGTCTT
Source organism: Alistipes sp. (assembly GCA_029068505.1). Lineage (GTDB taxonomy): Bacteria > Bacteroidota > Bacteroidia > Bacteroidales > Rikenellaceae > Alistipes. Next base: position 40,532 of record JAIECN010000077.1, on the reverse strand, counting down.
GGTGCTCTCCGAGCTAAGCAACACGCGCTGCCGGAACTGCTGCTCGACCGACCCGTCGGCATTGACGAAGAGCGTCTCGACGGGCTGCGTGACCTTCTCGCGCACGACGATCTCGGGCGAAAGCCACATGGTGGTGCCGACGATGATGCCCAAGCCGACCTGCCCGACGATCTTAAACCGCCCCTGGAGACCCTCCTTGCGATGGCGGAACACCTTGATGTAGTCGTCCAACCCGCCGATGAAGCCCAACCAAAGGGTCGAAACGATCATCAACTGCACATAAACGTTATCCAAACGTCCGAACAACAGCGTAGGCACGAGAATCGCCAGCAGGATGATGACGCCGCCCATGGTGGGGGTGCCGCGCTTCTGGAGCTGCCCTTCGAGACCCAAGTCGCGGATGTCTTCGCCGATCTGCTTGCGCCGCAGGAAGTCGATGATCGAACGGCCGAAGATCACGGCGATCAGCAACGACGCGATGATGGCTGCCGCGGCGCGGAACGAAATGTACTGGAACATGCCCGCACCGGGAATGTTGTAAGACTGTCCGAGAATACGGAAAAGATGATAAAACATTATGGAACAACTATTTTATTAAAAATTCAACACAACATGATTGCGGGCGCTCCTGCCCTGCCAGTAAAGCGGCCCGAAGCGTGGAGCCGTGACGAAAAACCGGGCCGCTCCGGAAACTCCCCCCCCTCTCAAAGCGCGGAGCCGTTACCGCTTCGAAGGCTCCGACCGTCCCCAAAACTTCTCACCCTTTTTACCCCAGCGTTTCGAACGCTTTCCTGACTTGTTCGCGGTCGTCGAAATGCCGTTTTTCGTCGCCCACGATCTGGTAGTCCTCGTGTCCCTTGCCGGCCACCAGGATGATGTCGCCAGGCCGGGAGAGCATCGCGGCCGTGCGGATCGCTTCGGCCCGGTCGGCGATGCGCAGGTAGCGCGTCGCCGGGTCGAGACCGGCGACCATCTCGTCGAGGATGGCTTCGGGCGACTCATGCCGCGGATTGTCCGACGTGAAGATCGCCGTCGAGGCATATTTCACGGCTATGGCCGCCATTTCGGGCCGCTTGGTGCGGTCGCGGTCGCCGCCGCAGCCGCACACGACCAGCAGTTGCTGCCCCGGCGTGCGGATCTCCTCGATGGTGCAGATCACGTTTTCGAGCGCATCGGGCGTATGGGCGTAGTCGACTACGGCCGTGGTGCCGTTCTCCGCGCGCACGATTTCGAAGCGTCCGGCCACGGGCCGCAGGGCGCTCAACACGCGCAGCACTTCGTCGCGGCCGAAGCCCAGCAGACGCGCCGTGCCGTAGACCGACAGCAAGTTGTAGGCGTTGAACCGCCCGGGCAGCGCCACCCACACCTCGCAGCCGTCGATGCGCAGCAGCATGCCGTCGAGGTGCTGCTCGACGATCTTGCACTGGAAATCGGCCATCGACCGCAGCGAATAGGCATAGACCTTGGCAGCAGAATTCTGCACCATGATGCGGCCGTTGCGGTCGTCGACGTTGGTCAGCGCGAAGGCGTCGGCCGGCAGGGCGTCGAAAAACTGCTGCTTGGCCTTGATGTAGGCGGCGAACGTCTTGTGGTAGTCGAGGTGGTCGTGGGTGATGTTGGAGAAGACGCCCCCGGCGAAGCGCAGCCCCCGGATGCGCTCCTGGACGATGGCGTGGGACGAACACTCCATGAAACAATATTCGCACCCGGCGTCGGCCATTTCGCGCATCATGGCGTTGAGCCGTACGGGGTCGGGTGTGGTGTGGGTCGACTCGACGGTGCGGTCGTCGATCTTGTAGACCACCGTAGAGATCAGTCCGGCCTTGCGGCCCAAGGCCCTCGCCAGGTCGTAGAGCAGCGTGGCGGTCGTGGTCTTGCCGTTGGTGCCCGTGACGCCGACCAGCTTGAGCCTGCGGCTGGGGTGGTCGTAAAACGCGGCCGCCATGTCGGCCAGCGCGCCGGCGGGATCGTCGACCACGACGCAGGCGACCCCCTCGGCGAGGGTCGCGGGACGACGGCTGCACACGACGGCCGCAGCGCCCTTTTCGATGGCCGCGGGAATGAAGTCGTGGCCGTCGCACCGCGTGCCGGCTACGGCGAAGAAGCAGGCCCCCGGCACCACGGCCCGCGAATCGTAGGTCAACGCCCCGATCCGCACCCCGGCATCGCCCAGCAATTCGCGCACGGGCGTATTTTCGATCAACTCGGAAAGAAGTTTCATATGCTCTCGGCTATATTTATTCCAACTTTATTTCGATCGTCGCTCCGCTCCGCAACGGAGTGCCGGGCGCGACGCTCTGCGACACGACGGCCCCGGCGCCCGAAAAACGCACGCGCAAGCCATAATTTTCCAACAGGAACAACGCATCCTTCAACCCCATGCCGCGCACGTCGGGCACGGTCTTGCGCTCCTCGCCAAAACTCCGGATCACGACATTGGCCGCAGAATCGACATGCGCCCTGCCCCAACCGGCCCGACGGTCGGCGACGACCCCGGGCGAAAACCGATCGGCGACGCGGCGCATCTGGGCGATGTCGCCGCCCTTGATCCGACGAGGATGGCGCACCGGCCCGGCATCCGCCGGCTGCGCGCTTCGCAAACCGTAGCGGTTGAACGTATAGTCGACCAGCCGCTTGACGACCGGCCCGGCCAACGGGCCGCCATAGAAAGCCTTGCCGGGCTGGGCCTTGGTCTCGATGGCGGTCAAGACCGTGAACTGCGGATCGTCGGAGGGAAAGAACGCGACCATCGATCCCAGATAATAACGCCCCTCGCGCCGCCGCGCGTCGGTAACCTGCGCCGTGCCGGTCTTGGCGGCCACCTTCACGCGCGATGTGTCGCGGAAGAAGTCGCGCGCCGTACCCTCGGTGCAGACCGCCTCCAAACTGCGCCGCACCTCCTGCAAGGCGGCAGGCGAACAAACGGACTTGCGGAGCGTCTGCGCCTCGAACCGCTCGACGACCCGCGTGCCGCGCCGCAGCTCCTTGACCAACAAGGGCGAAATCATCTTCCCGCCGTTGGCGATGGCATTGTAGAAAGCGATCGTCTGGATGGGCGCCAGCAACACCCGATAGCCGTAAGACATCTTGACGAGCATGACCCCGGGGTCGTCGACCTTCCAGTCGGTCGTGATCGAGGGCGGACGCTCGCCGAGACGCTCCAGACCGACGGTCTGGCCGAGGCCCAACTTGTCGTGGAGATAATCGCTGTAACGCATTTTCTTGCCCGTGATGCCGTAACGCTCCCAGACGGCGCGGGCGAAATAGACGTTGGACGAAGCGGCGACGGCCTGCCGGAAATCCATGCGCTGCCCGCCGCGATGCGAATCGCGGATGTTCTCGGCCGGGCCGATGGTCACGGGATCGCCGTCGTTGGTCTCGTAGACCGTGGCGGGCGACATGCCGGCGTCGTCCAACAACAACAACATCGTAGCTAACTTGAACGTAGACCCCGGCTCCATGCTGCGGCCCAAAGCATAGTTCTCGCGCTCGGCATAAGTTCCCGAAGAAGTGCGGCCCAAGTTAGCCAAGGCGAGGATTTCGCCCGTGCGGGTCTCCATGACGATGGCCGTGCCCCAGTTGGCGTTCTGCGCCACGAGCTGCTGCCGCAAAGCCTTGTCGGCGACCTCCTGCAAATCGAGGTCGAGGGTCGTTACCACATGCAAGCCGTCCTCCGGCTCCTGATGCCCGGCACCGGCGACGCGTCCGTGGAAGCCGCGCGCGATGCGCTGCCGCACAGCCTTGCCGTCGCGCCCGGACAACTCCTCGCGGTAGGCATCCTCGATGCCGTAGTTGCCCTGCCCGCCCTGCTTGCCGATGGTGCGGCGCGCCAACTCGCCCTGGGGATAGATGCGCTCGTCGTTCTCGATGAGCTGGTAGACCATGCCCATGTTCCAATTCAACAAGGGATAGCGCCGCAGCACCTCCCACTCGGAAAAATCGACGTCGCGCGGGAAAATCTCGACGGGCGTATGGTCGCGGATCGTGTCGTAGATGGTGCGTGTGATGAACTCCTCGCCCCGCAGGCGGTCGCCCAACCGGTCGAGCCACCCCTCGGAACGCAGGTAAGTCGTGTCGCGCGGCCGCACGAGGCGATAACGCCGTGCATGCTCCTCGCGAAAGAAACGTCGATACTCGGCAGCGGACTTGTCCTTGAAAAAAGCGGCCAACAATTTGGCGAGCGAATCGCTCTGCTCGCGGAACGTACGGAGCGAATCCAATCCGGGCGACGCGAAGTCGAAAGCGACGCGATAACGGAAGATCGAAGCGGCCAGCGGATCGCCGTTGCGGGCGAGGATGCTGCCCCGCTGTGCGGGAATGATCTCCTCGGTAAAGATGCGCCCGGCCAACCGCTCGGCATTGAACGAGACCTCGCGGCTGAAGAGCTGCACCCAAACCAGCCGGCCGAACACGAGGGCGCCGGCGGCGATGAAGACCACATACAAGAGTCTCACGCGCAGCAGGATGTCGCTTTTGATCTTCGAACGTTCCTCTTTCATGCCTAACGGGTTTCGATGCGCTCGCCGGGAGCGGGGGGATCATAAAGCGGAATGCCGCGCTCGCGCAGCCGCGCGCTGACAGCCGAATGGGTGGTGCGGCTGAAACGCTGCTCCTCCAGCCGGATGGAACGCTCGCGCAGCATCTGCACCTCGCGCGCGAGCCGCGAATACTTCATATCGAGATGCAGGGCCGTGAACATCACGGCGATGCTCAAAAAAAACATGCCGGCGACGCACAGCATATAGGGATAATAACGCGACACGCCCTCGCGCACGAGAATCGAACCCGAAAAGAACTGCCACAGCGTACTCGACTTGCGCCGCTGCTCGCGCCGGGCGCTCTCCTCGGCCTCGGCACGCTCCAGAGCCTCCTGCTCCAGATCGGCACGGATGTCCTCCTCGGCGTCGCCCCGCTCCATGCGCAGCACCTCGCGGCGCACGCGGCGGGCGAACTCCTCCTCCTGGAGGCGGCGTTCCTGCTCCTCGGGAGCAACGGGGTCGAATTCGTGGTCGCGCAACATGGTTTCACTTTTTGACTGCGGCGCGCAACTTGGCCGAACGCGACCGCGGATTGCTCGCCAACTCCCCGTCGGAGGGAACGACGGCCTTGCGCGTGAGCACATCGAACGGCACGCAGGCCCGACCGAAGAAATCCTTCTCGACCTCGCCGGCGAAATTGCCGCTGCGCAAGAAATTCTTGACCAACCGGTCTTCGAGCGAATGGTAGGAGATGACGACCAGCCGCCCGCCGGGCTTCAACACCTTGAGGCTCTGCTCCAGGGCCATCTTCAAGGCCTCCATTTCGCCGTTGACCTCGATGCGCAGGGCCTGGAAGAGCTTGGTGAGGAACTTCGATTCGTCCTTTCGGGGCGTGCAGGGCTTCACGGCCTCGACCAGCCGGGCTGTGGTGAGGATCGGCTCCGCCTGGCGTGCCCGGACGATGCAGTTGGCGACCTTCCACGGCGTCTCGACCTCGCCCCAGTCGCCCAATATGCGGGTCAGCTCCTCGGCGGAATATCCGTTGACCACCGAGGCGGCGGTCAGACGTCCCCGCTGGTTCATGCGCATGTCCAACGGTGCATCGCCGCGGAACGAAAAACCGCGCGCCACCTCGTCGAAATGGTGCGACGAAACGCCCAGGTCGGCCAGGATGCCGTCGACCTGCGTCACGCCGCGCAGCCGCAGCGCCCCGCGCAAGAACCGGAAGTTGCTCTCGACGAACCGGAAGCGCGGATCGTCGGGCCGGTTGGCCTGGGTGTCGCGATCCTGGTCGAACGCGAAAAGCCGCCCCCCGTCGCCGAGCGCCGCGAGTATGCGCCGCGAATGGCCGCCCCCGCCGAAGGTGAGGTCGACGTAGGTGCCCTGCCGCTCGACAGCGAGCAGATCCACGGACTCCTCCAGCAACACGGGCGTATGATAAGCAGACATCGGGTTGACAACAAAAGACTATTTGGGTGTAAAGTTAGGCAAAATTCGAAAAAGAATATTTATATTTGTAGATATATTTTTCCGAACGTCCGGACGCCCGGCAAAACGGCCTCCTTTGTCGAGGAGGAAGCGGGGCGCCGGCTTGTTTCTTCAACCCCATTTTTCCGCCATGCCTCAGATCGATATAGGAAACGTATTGCAGCAGAAAGCGCCGAAACTGGCCCGTCGCATCCCGCGGCCGGCGATCGAATGGCTGCGCCGCACGGTGCACGAAGCCGACATCAACCACATCCTGGCCTCCTACTGGGAACTGCCGCCGCAGGAGTTCATCCGGGCCTGCTTCCGCGAGTGGGAAGTGACCTACTCGGCCAGCGGACTGGAGAAGCTCGACCCGGCGGGCCGCTATCTGTTCGTGGCCAACCATCCGTTCGGCGGCATGGACGGCATGATGCTGGCCGACAAGCTCATCGACCGCTTCGGCGACGCGCGGGTGGTGGTCAACGACCTGCTCATGCACGTCGAACCCCTGCGTCCGCTGTGGATACCGGTCAACAAGCACGGCTCCCAGAACACGGAGTACGCCCGGCGTTTCGACGAAGCGTTCTTCGGCGACCTGCCGATCCTCACCTTCCCGGCGGGCCTCTGCTCGCGCCGCATCGGGGGCAAGGTGACCGACCTGGAGTGGAAGCCCAACTTCCTGAAAAAAGCCTACGCCTCGCAACGCGAGATCGTACCGGTGTTCGTCGAGGGCCGGCTCTCGAACTTCTTCTACGGTGTCGACCGGGTGCGCCGGGCGCTGGGCGTGAAGTTCAACATCGAAATGCTGTGGCTGCCCGACGAGATGTTCTCGCAGCAGGGCAAACACTTCCGCATCGCGGTGGGCGACCCGATCCCTGCGGCGGAACTGCAAGCCTGCGGATCGTTGCGCGAACAGACCGAAGCGGTACGCAAAAAGACCTATTTTTTGGAAAAAACGCTCGGCGCATCGCGGAATGAAGGCTAAAATGCGTATTTTTGCGTCATGCAACAAACAACCGAACCCATAGCCTCTCCGGTCGACCGGGCGCTGCTGCGGGCCGAGCTGACGCCCGAACGCAAAGTCCGCGACACGAACAAGGCGTCGAACGAAATCTATGTCTTCGCGGCGGCCGAATGTCCGGCCCTGATGCGCGAAATCGGCCGTCTGCGCGAAGAGGCCTTCCGCACCGCGGGCGGCGGCACGGGCAAGGAAGTGGATATCGACGACGAAGACCTGGCGGGCGACGGCTACTACCAACTCATCGTATGGGATCCGGCGGCCGAGGAGATCGTCGGGGGCTACCGGTTCATCGTCTGCACGACGCCCCATCCGCGCCACCTCTCGACGGAACACTACTTCCGCTTCAGCGAAAAGTTCCGCCGCCGCTTCCTGCCCCGCACCATCGAACTGGGCCGCTCGTTCGTCCAGCGGGCCTACCAGGCGCGGCAGAATCCCAAGAGTCTCTATGCCCTGGACAACCTCTGGGACGGTCTGGGGGCGCTCATCGTACTGAATCCCAAGGTGAAGTATCTGTTCGGCAAGGTGACGATGTACACCACCTACCAGGCCGTGGCGCGCAACGCGCTGATCTGGTTCCTGCGCCGCTACTTCCCCGACCGCGACCGTTTGGTGGAGGGCATCCACCCGCTGCAACTCGATCTGGACGACCCCTACTACGAGCAACTTTTCACGGGCGAGAACTACCAGGAGAACTACCGCATTCTGATTCAGAAGATCCGCGAATTCAACGAGAACATTCCGCCGCTGATCAACGCCTACATGAACCTCTCGCCCACGATGCGGGTCTTCGACACGGTGTCGAATCCCGACTTCGGAGGGGTCGAGGAGACGGGCATCCTGGTGACCATTCCGGACATCTACCCCGAAAAGCGCGAACGCTACACCCGCTGGGTCGGCTGGCGGCGCAATCTGAAGGCGCGCCGCGAAGCGTTCCGGCTGCATCTGATCGACCACCTGGAACGGATCAAGAAAAACAAGAAACAAGGCAAATGAAAAGGAGGCGTGAACCGCCTCCTTTTTTCAGTTCGACGCTGCCAGCGTCGACGGCGTGACGCCCTGCGAATCGCGCGCCCAGTCGCCGCGCGCCCGCAACACCTGCTCGACGATATCGCGCACGGCGCCGGCGCCCCCGACGAACTGTGAGACGTAGCGCGACGCCTCGACCACCTCCGTAGCGGCATCGGCCGGGCAGACCGGAATCCCCACCTCGCGCATGCACTCCAGATCGGGAATGTCGTCGCCCATGTAGATGACGTTGGCCGGGTCGATCCCCTCGCGGGCGAAGTAGTCGTGCAGCGTGGCGATCTTGTCCATGCAGTCGAGATGATACTCCTTGATTCCGAGCATCTTCAACCGGTTCTCCAGTATCTTGCCCCGCCCGCCCGAAATGACGCACACGCGGTAGCCCATCTTGATGGCGTAGGCCAGGGCGTAGCCGTCCTTGGCATTGTAGCGGCGGATGAAATCGCCGTCGGCCGTGGGGATGATCCCCCCGTCGGTCATCACGCCGTCGACATCGAAGACGAAGGCTTCGGTGCGGGCTATATCTTCCTTGAAATTTCCCATATGTTTTGACTGATTGATCGATAAATCGTTCTCAAGGTTTCGTCGTCGAGCATCGCGGCATGACGCTCTTGGGTCGGACGATCGCCCCGCACGGCCGGTCCGGTCTGTGCGGCGAGGGGCGAGGGGGCATCGAGGGCCTTGGCTGTCGTCTCGGCGATCAAAGGCTTCAACAACTCGAAATCGAGACCTGCCTCGTTCATCAACCGCTCGCCGACGGCATACATGTGGTTGGCGAAGTTGGAGACGAAGACGGCGGCCAGATGCAGCTGCGCCCGCCGCGCCGAATCGGCCCGGAGCACCCGGCGCGAAAGCCGGCCGGCGAACGATTCGAGTTCGGCCTGCAATGCGGGCGTCGACGCCTCGATGAAAACAGGTATCTCCGCCCAGTCGATGCGGCGTCCGCGCGTAAACGTCTGCAAGGGATAGACGACGGCCCGGCGGGCGAACTTCGCGGGCAGCGCCTCCAGCGGCACGCTGCCGGCCGTGTGGGCGACGACGGCGCTTTCGGGAACGGGCAGCGCTGCAGCTACTTCGGCCACGGCCCGATCGCTCACGGCCAACAGATAAATGTCGGCCGCAGCCAGCTGCTCGGGCCGGCAGGCCCACGGACATCCGACCGCCCCGGCGATCTGCTGCGCCCGGGCGGCGTTGCGCGCCCAGAGCTGCACGAGCTGCATCCCGCAGTCCGTCACAGCCCGGGCCAATGCTTCGGCCACATTGCCGCTGCCGATAATGATGACTTTTTCCATAACAACGAGAAGAAGGGCTGCCGGATGCCGCCCCTGCTTCTTGACGATTCAATCTTTCAATAAATCCACGATCCGCACGTTGCCCGACGACTGCCGGACGGCTGTCTTGAGCCGCTCCAACTCCTGGTCGACACGCGTGAGTCGGGGCGTGGCGTCCATCACGAAGACGATCTCGCCGGCCCGCTCGACCGATTCGAGCAGCCCGCAGACGGTCAGCGACCCGATGTCGTGCGCCGGCACGAACGCCATGTCGCGCTCGTTGTCGCCCAACGGCACGGCGATGAGCTGCCCGGCCTGGACAAGCTGGTAGAGCACATCGTTGACGATGCGCGTAGGCAAATCCAACTGCTGGCGGATATCCTCGACGGGCATGGCGCCGCCCTTGTCGCGGAAGCGCCCGACGATGGCGAGCATGACGGCCAACAGCACCTTGCGCCGCTGGTCGTAGCTGATGCGCAGCGACTCGCGCTCCTCGCCGAAGCGGGCGATGTTCTGGTAGGCGAACGACAGCTCGCCGCCGAAAAGGAGAATCTCCCACGAAGTCTGCATCCAGATCATGAAGAGCGGCAAGGCGGCGAAACTGCCGTAGATGGCATTGTAGGAAGTCATCCACCGCTGCACGTAGAAATAACCCCACTGGAACAGCGCGAACGCCGTGCCGGCGACGATGCCGGCCGTCAGGGCGCTCGTGAAGCGCACCCGGGCGTTGGGAATGACGATGTAGGAGAACACGAACATCACCCAGATGACGAGCAGCGACACGCCCCGCGAAAGCAGCCGGTAGCCCCAGCCGTCGCCGAAACCCAGCCACTCGCGGGCATAGCTGCCCACCGCTCCGGCGATGATCCACAACACGGGCACGATCATGACGATGGCGATGTAGTCGCTCCACTGTCGGGCGATGCTGCGTCGGACTTTGACCTCCCAGATGTTGTTGAACGCCTTTTCGATCGACCCGAAAACGCGGATCACAGCCCAAAAGAGCATGACGAGCGCCACGACGGCCACCACACCGCCCTGGGTGCGGGCCAGCGCCTTTTCGGCGAATGCCACGATGTAATCGACCAGCTCGGGACTTTGCGGAAAGAGCGAATAGAGGCTCTGCACCAGGCCATCGGCCAGCCCGAAGCCCTTGACCACGGCGAAGACCACGGCCAGGATGGGCACCAGCGACATCAAGGTGTAGAACGTCAGCGCGGCCGACCGGATGATGGTGCCGTGCTCCAACAACCCGCGGGCGGTGTAGAACACCAGCTTGTATTGCTGCACGAACCACCGCACGACGGGACTGCGCCACTCGCTGGCGTCGCGGCGGAAGATCGTATCGGTAAAATAGGGGAGAATCTCTTTCGGTTTCATAAAAAAGTATATCGGCGTTCCGTTTTATCCGACCGCCTTTGCATCCGATCGCTATACAAATGTAACTATTTTAAACGGATCGTCCAAAAACGACCGTCGATGCGGGTAAAAGCCAACCGCAGATCGCCGCCCGCGTGCAACCCGCAGCGCCGCATGATCTCCTCGGCCGAAAGCGGAAAATCGCGCTTGAAGATCGTGGCGCCGCACCCCTTGTGCAAACGTTTGAGCTGCCGCGGATCGTAAGGCTCGGCCGACTCTATTGCGAATACCCTGCCGATCGCGTCCGAGGGCCGCTCGGCCGAGAATCCGAACCCGCCGTCGCTCCAGATGTCGGCCTGCCCGGCGAGGTGGGCGCGGGCGACACGGGCTTTGGCCAGGGCGACGTCGGGCACCGTGAGCCAGCGGTACTCCTCCGGCCGGAAAGCCTCGGGCAGCGGCGGCAGGCTGCCCGAATGAACGGTAAAACTGCGGTCGGGATCGCCCAATGCGGTGGCGGTGACCGACGGGCCGGCATTGTCGTCGTAGATGACGACCTCCTTGCACTCGCCGTCGAGCGAAACGACCTCCACGCGTGCGGCGGGAAAGAGACGCAGGGCTTCGTCGACATCGAAAAGCGGCGAATTCTTCAGGCACAGCCTCGGGGCGGCCCGACGGATGGCGGGCAGCAGGTCGGGAATCGCGGGCGAACAATCCTCCAGACGCACCAACTTGCGGCCCGCGGCGTCGCGGCGGTCGGGATCGGCATAGATCCAGTCGAAACGCAGGCCGGTCTGCTGCAAATAATCCTCGGCGGCGGCGCATACGACCTCGACATTCGCGACGCCCAGACGGCGGAAATTCTCCTGCGCGATGCGGGCGAGCCACTCGTTGCGCTCCAACGTTACGACGCGGCGGAAACGCCGGCTCAAAGCGAACGCATCGACGCCCAGTCCGCAAGTGAGGTCGAGCACGCTCTCGCCCCCGATGGTTTTGCGGGCGGCGCACCGCTCGCTGGAGGCTTGCTCGAAAGCCAAAGGCGGCAAGATACACTGCGCAGCGGCATACGAGGGCAGCTTCATGGCGGCGCGGGCCAGATACTTGACCTGCGTGGCGACGACGCGGGCATGCGGCACGCCGCTGTCGAGCGCGACATCGAGATGGTCGCGGCGGCGATGCTGCGCAACGGCGCGCGTCACCTCGTCGCTGATCAACAAAGCGTATTCTTGGGAATCGATCACGAGGGCAAATTTATGCTTTTTTTCGGTTCATGCTGCCATACGGCCCAAGTCGCGACGACGAAAACACCGTAACAAGCCACCGTCCACCCGGCCGACAGCGAGAAATCGGCCGCCCCGCCGGGCAGCGAAGCGGCGAAACGGGCCATGCGGTCGAGCAGACCGGCGGCACCCTCGCCGACGAACCGGAACACGGGCAACAACACCGGGACGGGAACGAGCAGCAGGAGCAGCCCGGACATGACGACGGCCCCGGCCAAGGGGATGACGACCGGATTGAACAACAACCCTGCGACGGGCACGACACCGAAAACATGGGCGACCAACGGTGCCGCAGCGAGCGACGCGACGAATCCGACGACGAACATATCGACAAGCGCATCGACCGGCCGGCGTCCGGTGCGCAGCCGCCGGCAGAGCGGCACGCCCCAAGCGAGGATGGCTGCCACGGCGATGAACGAAAGCTGGAATCCGACATCGCCGAGCCATGCGGGATTCCACAACAACATGCCGAAGGCGGCAGCGGCGAGCGCATTCCATGCGACATAGGTCGAAGCGGAAGCCAATGCCAACTGCAACATCGACGCCATGACGGCGGCCCGCACGGCGCTGGGCGGAAAGCCGGCGGCCGCAACATAAGTCCACACGGCGGCGATGACGCACAGATTGCGCAGCAGATGCCCGCGGCGGAAGAGCGTCGCCCACCTCAACACGCCGTTGACCAACCAAAAGACGATGCCGACATGCAATCCGGAGACGGCCAACAGATGGGCCATGCCGCTGCGCGAATAATCGGCGCGCAAGCCGGGAGTCAACCCGCTGCGGTCGGCGACGGTCATGGCCCGGACGACGGCTCCGGCATCGGTGGCAGAGCACCGTGCCTCCAAACGTCGGGCCGCCCGCAGATGCAGACCGGGCGAGGTGGCCGGCGTGCGCTCGACGGCATGATGCGACCGGATAAAAAGCGAACCGGCGACACCCCGCCGGGCCATCAGACGCCGGTAACTCTCCGAACCGCCCGATAAGGGACGCACGCTCCCGAAACACCGGATGCGCTCGCCGCCCGACAAGCAGACGAGCGTATCGGCCCGCAACAACACCTTGTCGGAAGCGGGGAACCAGCGGTTTCGGATCGCGGGAACACGCGACCGGCTATCCTCCGGAACCCGAACGTCCGACCGCCCCTCTCTCAGAGAGGCGTCGGCAAGGGGTCTCCATGCGCGGATCACACCGTCGGCGACCCGACGACCGCCTCTATTGGCGGGCATGCCGCAAACCTCGATCTCCCATATGCCGTCGACGCCGAGAGGCACGCTCCGCACAGGCGTCCGCAGTTGCGCGAGACCGAATCCGGCGGTCAAAAACATGAGCGCCAAAGCGCCCGACGACCTCAACAACAATGCGATGACCCCGCACACGAAAAAGGCCGCTGCGAGAAACCACAGCGGCAACATGAACCGCTCCGCCAACAGGATGCCGAGCGCGAACGGCACCAGCAGCCGGAACAAAGGCCCTCCCAAAGAATGATTTTTCACGCTCGGTTCTCCTGCTTCCAAAAAGCCAGGTATTTGTCTTCCTTGCGGTGCATCTGCCGGTTGGTGCGGGGCGTCTTGTCGCCCTGCCCGCAAAGGTGGAGCAAGCCGTGGACGACCACGCGACGCATTTCGTCGAGCCACGAAACACCATAGAGCCGGGCGTTGTCGGCGACGGTCTCGACGTCGATGAAGATGTCGCCCGAGACTACGCGCGCACCCCGCCGGTCGCTGTAATCGAACGTGATGACGTCGGTAAAATAATCGTGCCCGAGGAACTGCCGGTTCATTTCGAGCAACTTGCGCGCGGAACAAAAGATGTAGTTCACATCGCCCAGCCCGTACCCCTCGGCCCGGGCCACGTCGCGCAGCCAGGCAGTCGTCAACCGCTTCTGCGGCAGCCGATAGGCGCAATCGTCGGTGTAGTAGCGTACCATCCCTATTTCTTGAAACAATTCTCGGCCAGCATCTTCTGCGAAGGGTTGGGCGGATAGATGCCGAAAACCAACTTGTACTCGGTCTGCATGGTCAGCACGTTGACCGCCGAACCGATGGTGCCGATGCGCTGGTTCTTGGCCACCTGCTGCCCCTTTTCGACAACGACCGACCCGAGGTTGGCATAAGAGGTAATGTACTCGCCGTGGGCGATGAAGACATCGAATTTGTCGGTAATGCGGTTGCGCTTGATCTCGACGACCTTGCCCTCGTAGATCGAGACGACGTGCGCCCCTTTCGGCCCGGTGATCTCGGCCATGTTGCCCTTGTAGCGCTTCACGCGACCGGCAGCCACGGGCAGCCGCAGTCCGGAGGTGTTGGAGGAGAACGAAGCGCCGGCCTTGTTGCCCTTGGTGAGCTTGCGCAGCTCGCTGATGGCTACGCTCAACTGCTGCTCCTGGGCCACCTTGCGCTGCAAGGCGTTCTTCTCCTTCTGGCTCATGCGCCGGATTTCGAGCTTGGCGTTCTGCGTGCTGCGTTCGAGTTCGGCTTTCTGGGAGGAGAGTTTCCGTGTCACCGTCCCGAGAGCCTGCTGCCGGGCGTCGAGTTCGGCCTTCTCGATGCGCACCTGCTCGGAGAGGGAGACGATCTCCTGCAACTTCCGCTCGCGCACGGCCGCGACCTCGCGCAGGATGGCGATCTTGCGCGCCATGTCGGAAAAACTGCGGGAGGAGAAGATGAAAGAGAGGTAATTCTGGTGCCGGTAGTTGCGGTAGGCTTCGCGCACCATGGCGGCGTACTCCTGACGGCTGCGCTCGCAGGCGGCCGAGAGGTTGCCGGCCAAAGAATCCTTATGGGCGATTTCGCGGCGCAGAAGCTGCGCCTGCCGGCGCGTCTCGTCGAGCAGCCGTGTGCGGGAATCGAGCTGCCGCGCCATGCGCTGCACGCGCTCCTCGGTGTCGGCGCGCCCTTTTTTGAGCCGGGCGATCTGCTTCTCCTCGTCGGCGATCTTCTTTTCGAGCGAAGCGATGACGCGCTTCTGCTCCTCGATCTTGCGGCTGTTCTGGGCCGTGGCAGAAAAGAACGGAAGAATCAACAAAAGGGTCAGCAGGCAACGGAAGGGTTTCATGGGCGGGATCATTGCTTGGTTTTGCCGGACTCCATGCGCCGGAGGATCGCTTCGGCCCGGTAGCCTTTTTCGAGCGCCTTGCGCCAATAAGTCTCGGCGACGAAACGCTCGCCCAAGGCGTCGAGGATGTCGCCGTAGTGCACCAGCAGCTCGGAGCTGTTGCGGCTGTCGAGCGCGATGGCCTGCTGCATGATGCGCCGGGCCTCCTCGGCTCGGCCGAGCCGGAAAAGCACCCAGGCGTAGGTGTCGAGGTAGGTGGGGTTGTTGTCGGCGAGCGCCACGGCACGGCTGGACATGGCGAGGGCCTTTTCCAGCTCGCGCCCCTCGACGGCGAGGAAGTAGGCGTAATTATTCAACACCAACGGACTATCGGGAGCATACTTCAAACTACGGTCGTAAGCCGCATAGCAAGTCTTGAGCGCCCGCCGCCGGGCCGGCGTGTCGCCGGAAGCCCCCGGTTCCTCGTCGGGCGCGAGGCTTTCGGCCTCCTGGTGCCAGGCGTCGCCGATCAGCCCCCAGATGACGCCGCGCAGCGAATCGCTGTCGGCATGGCGCAACGACTCCTTGTAGGCCTTGATGGCGGGAAGGTACTCTTTGGAATAACTCAACACGTTGCCCTTGGCGATGTGGAAAGCGGGGCGCTCGGGAAAGAGGGCCAGACCCATGTCAACGTAACGGTCGACCGAATCGGGCCGCTGGAGGTAGGTTTCGATGTCGATCACCGACCGGAAATAATCCTCGTCGGGCGGCGTATCCTCCGTATGGAGCTTGTAGAGTTCCAATGCGCGCTCCAACTCGCCCGACGCGATCAGGTGGCCGGCGTACAATTCCACGACGCGTTTGTCGCGAGGATAACGGATGGCCAGCATCGAAGCCAGGTCGTTGAGCTGGAAATAATATTCGCGGTAGAAACGCATGTCGGAGGTGAACTGCCCGAACCGTGCAATCTTGCGCTCCAAAGGCATGGCGTCGAGCGCGAACATGCGTTTGGTTACGGCCAACATGTTGCGGAAGTCGCGCCGGTCGTTGTAGAAATCGGCCAAAGCGACGAGCGTAGGCAATGCTGTGGAGTCGATCTCCAGCGCCTGCTTGTACTGGGCCAGTGCCAGCGAATCCTTGCCCGCGAGGGCGTAGAGTCCGGCCAGGGCGACCCGGTGCTCGGCGTCGTAGGGCACAGCCTCGACCACGGCGCGCGCTTCGGCGATCGCCTTGTCGGTCTGGCGCGTGGCGACGAGCAACCGCCGCTTCATGGCCCCCAGCATGGGGATGCGCCCGAAGCGCCGCTCGGCGGAATCGAGCATGGCGATGGCCGAGAAAGGCTGCCCGCCCATCTCGTAAAGCAAGGCCAGGACGCGATAGTTGTCGGGATTGGCCGGATCGCGGCGCTGCAATCCACGGAAGACGTCGAGCGCCCGCTCGTACTGACCGGCGTAGAGCAACGACTGCCCGTAGAGCGACCGGAACCATAGGTTGGCGGTGTCCAGCTCGTGGGCGCGGCGCGCATGTCCGGCCGCCCGGTCGGGCCGGCTTCCGAGTTCGGAGAGAGCCAGCTCGTAGTAGGCGGGGGCGAACGAAGAATCGGCCGCGACGGCCCGGGCGAAGCACTCGCGCGCCCGCACGGAATCGCGGGCGATGGCGCTGGCCTTGATCCCCTCGGTATAGAAATAGACGCCCGGCAGCGAATCGGCCCATGCAGGCACGGGCGGCGTCCCCCTCCCGACGACGAAAGCCGAAGAAAAGAGAGCGACGCACAAAAACGATATGGCTGCCGCACGTTTCATGATCCTGTCGTGTGAACCGGCCCTTACAAAGCCTGGTCGAACTGGTGGAGGAACCGCACGTCGTTTTCGAAGTAGAGCCGCAGGTCCTTGACCCCGTAGAGGAGCATGGCGATACGCTCAATACCCATGCCGAACGCGAAGCCGGAATATTTTTCGGGATCGATATCATTCGCTTTCAAGACATTGGGATCGACCATGCCGCAACCCATGATTTCGAGCCATCCGGTGCCCTTGCAGACCGGGCAGCCCTTGCCGCCGCAAAGGTTGCAGGAGACGTCGACCTCGGCCGACGGCTCGGTGAAGGGGAAGTAGGAGGGGCGCATGCGGATGGCGGTCTGCTCGCCGAAGATCTCCTTGGCGAAGTAGAGCAGCGACTGCTTCATGTCGGCGAACGAGACGCCCTCGTCGATGTAGAGGCCCTCGATCTGGTGGAAGATGCAGTGCGCGCGGTAGGAGATGGCCTCGTTGCGGAAGACGCGGCCGGGGCAGATCACGCGGATGGGCGGCTTCTGCCGTTCCATGGTGCGCACCTGGATCGACGAGGTGTGGGTGCGCAGGAGGATGTCGGGGTCTTTCTCGACGAAGAACGTATCCTGCATGTCGCGCGCGGGATGCTCGGGCGGGAAGTTCAAGGCCGAGAAGACATGCCAGTCGTCCTCGATCTCGGGACCCTCGGCCACGGTGTAACCCAAGCGCCCGAAGACCTCGACGATGCGGTTCTTGACCAGTGCGATGGGGTGCCGCGACCCCAGCTCCCCGGCCGAACCGGGACGCGTGAGGTCGTCGTCGGACGACGTGTCGGACGACGAGGCGTTCTGCAACTCCTCGCGCAGGGCGTTGATGCGCGCCGTGGCCTCGTTTTTGAGCTTGTTGAGCTGCTGGCCCAATTCGCGCTTGAGTTCCGGCGCCACCGTCTTGAATTCCTCCATCAGAGCCGTCAGTTCGCCTTTCTTGCCCAGAATACGGATGCGGAACTCCTCGATTTCGGATGCGGCCTTGGGCTTGAACTCTTCGACCCGTCGCAGAAGTTCGTTGATTTTGTCGGTCATATTTTGAATGTTAATCCTTTTTCTCTACTTTTGACGGAACCCGCCCGCGCAGGCGGGCGCCTTTAATGTGCAAAGTTAGAAAAAATTCACAATACCAAGGATTCACGAATCGCAATTTTACAAATTCCGTCGGGGAAAGGATTTCCCGGCGCCCAACTTCCGAAACGCCATGCGACACCAATATCCCGGATACCTGCTGCCGATTCTTTTGCTGGTGCTGTCTATGACGACGGTACCGACATCCGCTCGACCCCGCTCTGCGTCCGCTTCCACCGCCGGCCCCGGGCGGCGGGGCGTAGGCGTGGTGATGAGCGGCGGCGGAGCCAAAGGCCTCTACCACATCGGCGTACTGGAGGCGCTGGAAGAAGAAGGGGTGCCGATCGACTGCGTGGCGGGCACGTCGATGGGATCGATCGTGGCGGCGATGTATGCGGCGGGCTATTCGCCGGCCGAGATGCGGGCGATCGTCTCCTCGGGCGTGGTCAAGGAGTGGGTGTCGGGACGCATCGACCCCACGCGCTACATGTCCTACTACCGCCAGATGCGCAGCACCCCCGGGATGGTGAGCTTCCGCTTCGACCTGAGCGACCCCAAACGCAAGTTCCGCGTGCCGACCAGCCTGATCCCCTCGACGCAGATCGACATGGCTTTCGCCGAATTGTTCGCTCCGGCGACGGCGGCGGCCCGGGGCGACTTCGACCGGCTGATGGTGCCTTTCCTGTGCGTGGCCAGCGACATGAACCGCCGCGGGCCGGCCGTGCTGCGCAGCGGCGACCTGGGCGAAGCGGTGCGCTCGTCGATGTCGATACCCCTGGTGTTCAAACCGATGCGAAGAGACTCGATGCTGCTCTACGACGGCGGCATCTACGACAACTTCCCCTGGCGGCCGCTCGACGAAGAATTCCGTCCCGCATTCATCGTCGGCTCGATCTGCACGAGCGGCAACACGCCGCCCAGCGAAAACAGCAACCTGATGGATCAGGCCTTCATGCTGGCCATGCAGGATACCGACTACACGCTGCCCGAAGGGCGGAGCGCGACGATCCGCCGCGGCGTGGAGGCGGGCATGCTCGATTTCGACCAGGCGGAAGCCATCATGGACATGGGCTATGCCGACGCGAAAGCGATCATGCCGCAGATCGTCGAACGGATCGCCGAACGCCGCACGCCCGAAGAATATGCGGCGCGGCGCGAAGCGTTCCGCAAGCGATGCCCGCCGCTGGTCTTCGACGACTACCGTCTGGAGGGGCTGACCGACGCCCAGCTGGCCTACATCCGCGACTTCGTGCATGTAGACCGGGCTGCCCGGGGCCAGCAACGCCCGATGGAATTCGCCGAACTGCGCGACAACCTCTACGGCGTGCTGGTCGACGGCGACTTCACGATGGACTTTCCGGCAGTGCGCTACGACTCGCTGCGCGGGCGCTACTCGTTCGAAGCCCGCTTCGGCACCAAACCCAACTTCAAGCTGACGGTCGGGGGCAACGTCTCCTCGACGGCTTTCAACCAAGCCTATCTGGGAATGGAATATACGGCCGTGGGCCGCGCGGCGCAGCAACTCAACCTGGATCTCTACCTGGGGCCGCTCTAC
Source organism: Alistipes sp. (assembly GCA_029068505.1). Taxonomy (GTDB): domain Bacteria; phylum Bacteroidota; class Bacteroidia; order Bacteroidales; family Rikenellaceae; genus Alistipes. The sequence goes on along the minus strand of JAIECN010000077.1, from coordinate 21,161 downwards.
ACGTGGGGCACGATCGGCGGACGGACGGACTTCCATGTGCGGCGGCCGATCTTTCTGAACTATGCGTTCAACTTCTCGGTGAGCAACTTCCGGCACGGCTCGTTCGGCCGCCTGACGGAAATCGACAACATCTGTCCGGTCAAGGAGAGCGAACTCTTCTTTTCGCTGGGCGCGGGCATGCCCCTGACGCGCCGCAGCATCCTGACGCTGCAAACCAACGGCGGGCACATCAACTACCGCTACGACTCCTCCTCGCCGACGGCCGACGATACCGACCACACGCGTTTCACCTACGTCGGGATCAAGACCGAAGCGGTGCGCAACACGCTGGACAAACCGCTCTACCCGCGAAAAGGCACCGAACTGAAACTCTCGGCGATCTACATCTACGGACGCGACAAGTTCGCGCCGTCGGGTGCGGGATTCGCGAGCAAGACCCCGCGCCGATGGTTCGGCGGCCGCTTCTCGTGGGACATCTATTTCGACATGCCGGCCTGCCGGTGGTTCTCGCTGGGACTCAACGTCGATGCCGTGATCACGGGACTGCCCGACTTCACGACGCAGGCGGCGACCTGCATGGCGATGCCGGCCTATGCGCCGGTGCAGCATGCGCGGATGATCCACATGCCCGACTTCCGGGCCAGGCGTTTCGCGGCGGGCGGCGTGATGCCGACGTTCGACCTGCTGCCCAACTTCTTCTTCCGCACGGGATTCTATGCGATGTTCCGCGAACGCCATGCTCCGCTCTGGCCGGGGAAGCATCCCGACGAACGGTGGCACTACATCGCCGAAGCGTCGCTGGTCTACCACACGCCGCTGGGGCCGGTGAGTCTGGCGGCGACGAAGTATGATCTGCACGGCTGGAAGAACACCTATCTGACGTTCAACTTCGGCTATGCGATCTTCGCCCCGAAAGGGACGTTCTACTAAAAAAGTTTCGGAGCCGGACGAACGGGAACGGCTCGGAAAACTTGCGGACGACTCCCGTCCCGAACCGTACGGCACGGAAAAAATGCGCACCGGAAAAAATACGCTCCGGAGAGCGATGAAGCCCGCCCCGCGGGATTTATTCTTTATAATATTCGACTCTTGCCCGGTCATCGGAGGCCGGCAGGGGGGCGGGCTGGAAATCGGAATAACCGATCGCAACGACGCAAAACGGCCGGCAGCCCTCGGGAAAGGGCAGAAACGCACGCAGATGGTCGGCGGCGGACTCGCCGTCGGGCGCATCTTTGAACCGGGGGCGTCCGTCGACATGCACCCAGCACGATGCCAGGCCCTCGTCGACGCAGGACAGCTGAAGCAGCGTGGCGGCGATGGCGCAGTTCTCGCGCCAAAGGTCGGTCTTGGAAGCATCGCCGAAGATGACGACGGCCAAAGGCGCATCCTTCATGAACGCGGCGCCGTAGTCGCGCATGCCTGCCATGCGGAGAATGGCATCGCGATTGTCGACGACCAGAAAGTGCGACGAACGGCTGTTGCGCGACGAAGGGGCCGAGAGAGCCGCGGCCAGCAGGCGGTCGACGACTTCACGCGGTACGGGCCGCCCGTCGAACTTGCGCACCGAGCGGCGCTTCTCTACGATTTGCTTGAATTCCATGGGGAAACGGTTTTTCTATGCTTTTTGCAAAGATAATGAAAAAAGAGTATATTTGACTTTCGAAAAAATGCCACCGATCATGAACGACGACTACCGCTTTACCATAGCCCTGATCTACGATTTCGACGGCACGCTGGCCCCCGGCAACATGCAGGAATACGACTTCATCCCGGCCGTGGGCAAGAGCAACAAGGAATTCTGGACGGAAGCCAACTCCCTGGCCGAAGAACAAGACGCCGACATGGTGCTGACCTACATGGCCCGCATGATCCAGAGCGCCCGCTCGACGGGTCTTTCGCTGCGGCGCGAAGCATTCCAGGAATCGGGCCGCCATGTGACGCTGTTCCGCGGCGTGAAAGAGTGGTTCGGACGCATCAACCGCTACGGCGCCGAACGGGGCATCCGCATCCTCCACTACATCAACTCGTCGGGACTCAAGGAGATCATCGAAGGGACGGAGATCGCCCATGAATTCCGCAAGATCTATGCCTGCTCGTTCCTCTACGATGTGGACGGCATCGCCTACTGGCCGGCCGTGGTGGTAAACTACACCAACAAGACGCAGTTCATCTTCAAGATCAACAAGGGCGTGGAGTCGGTGTCGGACTCCACGCAGGTCAACCGCTACATCCCCGAACACGAACGCCCGGTGCCGTTCAGCCGCATGATCTACGTGGGCGACGGCACGACCGACATCCCGTGCATGCGTCTGGTGAAGAACTACGGCGGCCACTCGATCGCGGTCTACAATCCGGCGCAGAAAGGGGCGCACAAAGAAATGGCCTCCCTGATTCAAGACAACCGCGTGAACCATGTCTGCCCGGCCGACTACACGGACGGCTCGGCAATGGACGCCCTGGTAAAGATGATCATCGACAAGATCGACCTCGACGACCGGCTGGAACGGCGCGAAGCCATCTTGTGACCGGCTGCCCAAAGAGCCGGGTTGCGACCTGCATGCCCCGCGATCCCGAACATCCGTGCGACGGGTCTTTCGCTGCGGAGCAAGGTGCCTCGGGAGCGGGTCGGCTGCGATGCCGTTCAGAGCGGTTTCGACGATAAAATGCACAAATAAGCCGCCGATTTCGTGCGGGGCGTATTATATTGCGGGAACCTACCAAAAGCATTCTATGAAGAGACTTCCATTATTGCTGCTGCTACTCTCGGCTCTGCCGGCCGGAGCGTTCGCGCAGCAAGAGACGACTGGCATCCGCAGGCAGGAGCCGTTCGTACGGCAGCACGAACTGCGCCTCACGGCAGGCGCCTATCCGCTGCTGACCAATTTGGACCGGTGGGCGACCTGCACAGACGCGGACTTCTCTTTCGACCGGCCCCATCGCGGAGCGGTCTACACAAGCGGCGCATGGTCGCTCTCCTACGACTATCGGTTCAAGAAATGGTTCGATCTGGGGGCGACGGTCAGCTACTACGGCGAATACAGCGACCTATACAGCAGCGACGGCTGGTCGCCGGTCAGACGCGACCGCACCCATTACATCTCCGTCATGCCCGTCGCACGTTTCACATGGCTCAACAAGAGTTGGGTGCGCATGTACTCGTCGTTCGGCCTGGGCGCGACGATCGAACACGGCCGCCGCTACTATGACGACCGCCCGTATCGCGACGTGCTGGTCGCCTTGCAGTTCACGCCGATAGGCATCTCGGTGGGTCGTTCGTTCTTCGGATTCGCCGAAATAGGCGTCGGTTCGCAAGGCGTGCTGATGATGGGCGTGGGATATAAGTTCAAATCCAAAAACAGAAGCGCAAAATGAAGCGGATATCGATGATATTGGCAACCCTCGTCGCACTGACGGGCTGCAAGATAGAAGACGCTGAATATTTCGATCCGACCCGCAACGGGTATCTCATGTTTCTGCCGGCGAACGCCTGTTTGGCAGATGCGGCGGCCGATGCAGCACGCCTGATCCAGTTCAACGAATACTATTCGGTTTCCGGAGAGGAACGCAAAATGCTGCACGACCGCTATTTCTACTCCTCGCGCATCGTCGACTCGGGCAACGACGAATGGCGCATCATCGACTGCAACGGCGAACTGGTCGTCCGCACCGGCGGCCGGACGCTTGGCGAGGAGGGCGCGACGTGGCGCTATGCGTATGCAGGCCGCGACTATGCCGAAAACGTCTGGCCGACGATCGCCTGCCGCAAAAGCGGTCTCGATACATTCTATGACCTCGAATTACCCGGCCAGGCGCGGCTGTCGTTCACGGCGGCGTTTTACGACCGGCCGCAGGAAAACGGCATGACCCGTTACTGGTGCGAACTGCGGATCGAAGGCAGCGGATTATGCCCCGAACATCGGGACGGTTACGGTGCCGGGGAGGTCGGCTGCGAAATCGTCGAACCCTTGAAATATCTGTCCGACCGGCCGCGGAGTTTCGACGCAGGCAAACTGAAGCTGACGACACAGACAAACAACAAAACCTACGAGGCCGAAGCCGAATACGGCGCCCATGAACACGTGTCGATTTCGTACGGCCAATATAAAAACTATTATTGGTATTGATAATATGGAACTCGTTTTTGCCACCAACAATGCCCATAAAATCAGCGAGGTGCAGGCTGTATTGGGCGACGGCTTCCGCCTGCTGACGCCCCGCGACTGCGGCATCGAGGAGGAGATTCCCGAGACGCAGCCCACCATCGAGGGCAACGCCCTGCAAAAGGCCCGCTACCTCTACGAACGCACGGGCCGCGACTGTTTCGCCGACGACACAGGGCTGGAAGTCGAAGCGCTCGGCGGAGCGCCGGGCGTACATTCGGCCCGCTATGCGACCGACGGCCACGACTTCGCGGCGAACAACCGACTGCTGCTGAAGAATTTGGAGGGTCAGATGAACCGCCGGGCACGCTTCCGCACGGTCATCGCGCTCATCGTCCGAGGCGAAGAACACCTTTTCGAGGGGATCGTCGAGGGCCGGATCGTCGACGCCGAGCGCGGAACCGAGGGCTTCGGCTACGACCCGCTTTTCATACCCGAAGACGGCGACAAGACTTTCGCCGAGATGAGCGCCGAGGAGAAAAACCTCGTGTCGCACCGCGGCCGCGCCGTACGCCGGCTTGCGGAGTATTTGCATTCGATGAATAAATAAGGTACCTTTGCCGCCGTTTCGAATATTTGCAGACATTCCCATGGAATCGAAAATCTACGAAAAGGAAGAACGCTTCGATCCCGCGAAAATCGAGGCGCTCGCCAGCCATTATAGCGAGATACTCCGCCTGCTGGGCGAAGATACCGCCCGCGAGGGGCTGCTGAAGACCCCCGAACGCGTGGCCAAGGCGATGGCGTTCCTGACGAAAGGCTACACCGAAAACCCGCTCGACATCATCCGTTCGGCGATGTTCCGCGAGGAGTACAAACAGATGGTACTGGTCAAAGACATCGAACTCTACTCGCTGTGCGAGCACCACATGCTGCCGTTCTACGGGAAGGCGCACGTGGCCTACATCCCCAACGGCCGCATCACGGGACTCTCGAAGATCGCCCGGGTGGTCGAATGCTTCGCGCGGCGGCTGCAAGTGCAGGAGCGGCTGACTGTGCAAATCCGCGACTGCATCCAGGAGGCGCTCGACCCGATGGGCGTAGCCGTAGTGATCGAAGCGAGCCACATGTGCATGCAGATGCGCGGCGTGGAGAAACAAGGCTCGGCGACCACGACATCGGCCTTCACGGGCATCTTTCTGTCGGATCACCGCACGCGCGAAGAATTCATGACCCTCATTTCGCACCGATACCGGTAACCAATACTCCGTTATCGCTTCCCGTTCGGACGCTTTCTTGAAAGAGAGCGTCTTTTTTGTTGTCCGGACGAATTTTTCCGAAGCGCCGCGCCATTGCGGAACGAATTTTGAACCGCCTCCGCCTGACAGCAAACCAAAATCAGAAAAACCATGACCTTCAAAACCATCCACTACCTTGCGGTCGCGCTGCTCGCGGCGACGATCTGCGCGTGCCAGAAAGACCCCTCGACGTCGGATCTGCACCGGGACTACCTGGTCTACACCGACCACGACACCCAGGCCGACTTCGCGGCTTTCGACACCTACTACATCCCCGACAGCATCCTGCTGATGGGCAACAGCAACAAAACCGAGTACTGGAAAGACGAAAACGCCCTGGAAATCATAGCCGCCGTAGCTGCCGGCATGCAGTCGGCGGGTTACATCCGCACCGACGCCAAGGAGACGGCCGACCTGGGCCTCCAGCTCAGCTATGTGGAACGCGAAACCTACTTCGTGGGCAACAGCAACCCCTACTGGTGGTGGTACTACCCCTACTACTGGACGCCGGGCTACTGGGGCGACTGGGCCGACTGGTACTATCCCTACCAAGTTTACTATGGCTACACGGCCGGCTCGCTGCTGATCGAAATGGTCAACCTCGACGCCCTGCCGACCGCCGGCAAGCGTCTGCCCATCGTCTGGGACAGCTTCATCGGCGGTCTGCTGACCTCGAACGCCAAGCTCAACCAACGCCGCACGCTGGAAGCCATCGACCAGGCGTTCGCACAATCCCCCTATCTTTACGAATAACACTCAACAACCATGAAAACGACCAAATATTTTCGGATACTCGCGCTCTGCGCCCTGCTGCTGGCCATCGCACAACCGAGCAAAGCGCAGCTTTTCCCCAACTCCTACATCAACATCGACTGGCAGGTCAACGTGCCTGTGGGCGACAGCTTCGCCGACAAGGCTTCGGGCTGGGGCATGAATTTCGAGGGCGGCTACCGCATCACGCCGGCCGTGGCCGTCGGCCCGTTCATCTCGTTCCACACGAACTTGCAGGACATCGACCGCCGCACGCTGTACCCGAATGCGGGTTCGGCCCTGACGACCAACCAGAAGCATGCGGTGTTCCAACTGCCGTTCGGCGTGTCGGGACGTTACAGCTGGTACAACAAAAGCGTGCTGCAACCCTATGTCGGTCTGAAACTGGGCGCCAACTATGCACAGCTTTCGAGCTACTACTATGTTTTGAAACAATATACCGACACGTGGGGATTCTATGTCGCACCCGAGGTGGGTCTGTCGATCTTCCCCAATCCCAACTACCGCCTGGGATTCCATCTGGCGCTCTACTACAGCTATGCGACCAACAGCGGCGACGTGCTGGTCTACTCGGTCAACAACTTGAACAACTTCGGCGTGCGGGTCGGCGTGTCGTTCTGAAAACAAGGGACGGCGGATCGGGGGGTTCGGAAACCGAACCGGCCCCCGGATGCCATCCCCATATTGAAATCGGGGTTCCCGCATGGGAACCCCGATTTTCATTCGTATCGAACCGATATTACTTGTTGCAGCACGTTTTCTCGCACTTCTCGCAAGCGGTCGAGTCGCACTTCTCGCACTCCTCGGTGCACTCGCCCTCGCACTTGTCGCAAGCGGCGGCCTCTACGGCTGCCGGCTCGGCCTGTGCCTCGGCAGCTTTCTTATTCGAGTTCCCTGCGCAGCCTACCATAGCTACGGCAGCCATGACAACAACGAAAGAAAGAATCTTTTTCATAGCTTTAAATGTTTAGAAATTAGTTGTTTTGTATCGCCGCAAAGTTAGGTAATCGTGCGGAATATGCAAGAAAAAACTAAATAATTTTCAAAAAGGGCTTTTTTCAACGCGAAAAATCGGCCAACGACAGCTGCTCGCTCTTGGGGAACGCCTTGGGAAAGGTGGCCGAGACGCGCCCTTTAAGAATAATCGCCTCCTCGACGGTGAGACAGTCGCCGACCGTGACCCGAAAATAGGGGTTTTCGTAGATCATGTAGGTGCGGATGCCGGGGAAGGTCTCGGTGAAGAGGTTCCGGGCTGCTACGGCGCCCGCACGGGCCTCCTCGCCGTTGTCGGCATAGATGCAGACCCGGTATCCTTTGACGTAAAAATGACGCCCGGCGGCTGCGGCCGACTCGACGGCCGACGCTGCATCGCCGTATTCGTCGATGACCACCCGAGCCGTCGCGCCCGACGACTCGCAGACTACGGGGCGCTCCAGACGCTGCTTGAAGGCGTCGAGCGACTGCGCTGCGGCAGCGTGCGAGCCGGCCGCGGCGAAAACGGACAAAACAAAGAACAAGAGATTGCGCATAGACACGAACACAATTTAAATACTCATCCAAAAATCGAAGGGAGGGGCGCTCCGGCCCGACATCCCTGAACTATTTCAAATAACCTTTGACATCCTGCGCCGTCAAACCGAAAGCGGCCAAGAATTCGGGCAACGGCATCCGCTCGCGCTCGAAGAGAAACGGCACGGGGCCTCCGCGCCCTGCGACCGAGCACGAAACGGCGATGCCGGAAAAATCATCCTGCCCCAGGCGCCGGGAAAAGGCATAGAGCGCCAAAGGATCGCCGATGCGCCACTTCCAGGGGGTGACGACGCGGTGTACGCCGCGGCGCGGCACCTCGACCGGCTCGCGCAACGCGACGGTGACGACCCGGGCCGACCCGTAGAAAAAATCGAACGAGGCGCTGTTGAGCGACAGCTTGTAGCGCGTGTCGTTGCGCACCTCCAAAACGATGTCGCAGCCGCCCGTGCCGCGCATCTCGATCTGCTCGATGCGTTCGACCCGGATGTTGCGGCGCGCCTTGTCGGCGGCCCGGCGGCACGACCCGGCCCCCAAACAAAAAACGATGCAAAGCATCCACACCGAGGCGCGGATTCCGCAGCGGAGCTTCGAACGGCAGCGGGCCGAATATTTTTTTGTCGATTCACTCATATTTTTCATTCCGGCCGATGGCCTATATATATTTGTGCGATTCCGAAACTCTGGCTGCGCGCGCAGCATCCGGCGAATCCGGCCCGCTCCATCATGCGCATGAACTCCTCGGGGGCGGGGAACGCCCCGACCGAAGCGGGCAGGTAGGCGTAGGCCTGCCGGTCGCGGGAAACCGCGCCGCCGACGAGGGGCAGGATGCGGAACGAATAAAACTCGAACAAAGCCCGGAACACACGGTTCCGCGGCCGCGAGAACTCCAGGATAACGATCCGGCCCCCGGGTCTTATTGTGCGGGCCAGCTCGCGCAGTCCGGCATCGAGGTCGCCGAAGTTGCGCACGCCGAACGCTACGGTCGCGGCGTCGAACGACGCATCGTCGAAACCGAGCCGCTCGGCATCGCCCTGCACGAGGGTCACGCGACCGTCGAGTCCGCGGGCCGCAGCCTTGCGCCGGGCGGCATCGAGCATCCGCTCGGAGAGGTCGACGCCCGTCACCTGCACTCCGGGCATGCGCCGCGCCGTTTCGAGCGCCAGGTCGCCGGTGCCGGTGGCGACGTCGAGCACCCGCTGCGGCCGGCCGCGCCGCACCTCCTCCACGACACGCCGGCGCCACAGCCGGTCGATGTTGAGCGACAAGGTGTGGTTCAAGAGATCGTAGCGCGGGGCGATGCGGTCGAACATCGTCTGCACCTCCTCCTTTTTGGAGCGTTGCGTATGGTAGGGTTTCACGGTCATTCGTAGCGGATCGCCTCGACGGGCTTGATTTTGGAAACGACATGGGTGGGGATCACGAGCAGGGCCGCGATGACGGCCAAGACCCCGGCATCGAGCAACAACAACCATTCCCACCCCAGATCGATGGGTACGCGCGCAAGCAGATAACCTTCGGCGTTGAGTTTCGCCCATCCGGTGGCCTGCTGCAAAAGACACAAGGCCAGGCCGATGCCGTTGCCCCAGGCCATGCCGCGCAAGGCGATGAAAAGCGCCCGATAGAGGAAGATGCGCCGCAGGGCGCCGTTGCGCATGCCGAATGTCTTCAACAATCCGATCATGCGCGCACGCTCCATGACGAGGATCAACAACGCGGAGGTCATGTTGAAAAAAGCGACGGCGAGCATGATGACGATGATGACCGCGGCGTTGACATCGTGGGCCTTCAGCCAGTCGAAGATGTTGGCGTACTGCTCGCGGACGCTCAAGGCCGTCAGGTTGGCCGTATCGTCGCTTTCGTCGTAGAGGATCGCCCGGTTGAGGCGCCGCACGAAATCGTCGGCCGAGGCGATGTCGCGGGTGAAGATTTCGTAGCCGGTGATTTCCTGCGCCGACCAGTCGGCCAGGCGCTGCACGTTGCGCAGGTCGGTCATAACTACCGCGTCGTCCAGCTCGTCCATGCCGGAGGAGTAGATGCCGGCTACCTTGAACCGGTCGCGCCGCGGTGTCGCGCCGTGCTCGACGAAGAGCATTTCGGCCCGGTCGCCGACGCCGAGCCGGAGCCGGCGGGCCAGGTTGCGCGACAATAGGATTTCCTTGGTGCGGACGGCTCCGCCCGCATGCGGCAAGGCCCCCTCTTGCAGCCACTCGGCGAAGAACCGCCAGTCGTAGGTGCTGTCGACCCCTTTCAACAGGACACCCTCGACCGTCTCGTCGGTGCGGACGATGCCCTGGCGCACGGCGTAGGGAGTCATGGCGACGAATCCGTCGACGGCGCCGACGAACCGCTCCAGATGCTCGCTGCGTCGCACCGGCGTGCTGTCGAATGCGCGGACGCCGCGCACGTCGGTCAGCGTGGCATGGGCCGCGAAGCCGGCGATCTTGTGCGTGATCTCGCGCTTGAACCCCATGATCACGGCCAGCGCCAGGATCATGGCGCCGAGGCTCAACGCCACCGACACCACGGCGATGCGCTCCATCACGCCGGGTTTCGCTCCGGAGAGCGACCGGGCCGTACGTCGGGCTATGAAAAAAGCGAGTTCCAAAGGGGATCGGGATTTACGGAAAACCGGCAATCGCGCAGTAAAAGTTATGCAAAGTAACATAAAATTTCGTACTTTTGCCCAAAGAAACAGCACTTTTATGAAAAAACAAGCGCTCATCACAGGGGCGACGTCGGGCATAGGCCGGGCGACGGCGCTGCGGCTGGCGGCCGCAGGCTACGCCGTCGTGGCGACGGGACGCCGGGCGGAACGGCTCGAAAGCCTGCGCCGGGAGATCGAAGCGGCGGGCGGCGAGTGCCGGACGCTGTGTTTCGACGTGCGAGACGAAGCGGCGGTGCGCCGCCACCTGGAACCGCTGGAGACGGTCGACCTGCTGGTGAACAACGCCGGACTGGCGGCGGGTCTGGAACACATCGACCGGGGCGATACCCGCGACTGGGACGCGATGATCGACACCAACGTGAAAGGACTGCTCTATGTGACGCGCGTCGTTGCGGCGAAGATGGCGGCCCGCGGCGCGGGACACATCGTCAACATCGGCTCGATCGCTGGCACGGAACCCTATGAGAACGGCGCCGTCTACTGCGCGTCGAAGCATGCGGTGCATGCGCTTTCGCAGGCGATGCGAGCCGATCTGCTGGCGTCGGGAGTCAAGGTGACGGAGATCCGCCCGGGGATGGTCGAGACGGAGTTTTCGTGCGTGCGGTTCCACGGCGACCGGCAGCGCGCCGACCGGGTTTACGACGGCGTGACGCCGCTGCGTGGCGAAGATATTGCAGAAGCGATCGCATGGGCGGCGCAGCTGCCTGCGCACATGAACGTGAACGACATGGTGCTGATGCCGGCCCAGCAGGCAGGGGCATATTATACACATAGAAAAAATTAAGATATCCTTATGATCCAACCGCTTTTGGGCTTGCTGCAAGCAAGCTATCCTTACACGGAGCGCTACGACACGGCGACGATGGGCATGGTGTTGCTGATCGTGGTCATCGGCGTGCTCGGCTATGCAGTGCAGGCGCGCCTGCAATCCGTATTCAAGAAATATTCGAAGGTGCGCTTCCCGGGCGGGCTGACGGGGGCCGAAGTGGCCGAAAAGATGCTGCGCGACAACAACATCCGCAACGTGAAGGTGACCCATGTCAAAGGACACCTGACCGACCACTTCAACCCGCAGACGATGACCGTGAACTTGAGCGACGCGGTATACGGCTCGGACAGCGTGGCCGCGGCGGCCGTGGCGGCGCACGAATGCGGCCATGCGATCCAGCATGCCCGCGAATACGCCCCGCTGAAGCTCCGCTCGCAGCTGGTGCCGGCCGTGCAGTTCGCCTCGACGGCCGCCACATGGGTGATCATCGCCGGGCTGGTGCTTCTGGCCGCGACGCAGAACGAAATCTTGTGCTGGATCGGTGTGGGGATGATCGCCATGTCGGCGATCTTCTCGATCGTGACGCTGCCCGTGGAATACAACGCTTCGGCCCGCGCGCTGGAGTGGCTGGAAGCGAGCCGCACGATGCAGGGCGCGCAGCTGGTGCAGGCCAAGGAGGCCCTCTCGTGGGCGGCCCGCACCTACCTGGTGGCGGCGTTGAGCGCCGTGGCTTCGGTGCTCTACTACGTCTTCCTGATTCTCGGACGACGCGACTGACCGCATGGAAAAGACCCCCGAAAAGGAATATTCCCGCAAGATACGGCATGCCGCGGCGGCGCTGGTCGTCGTGCTGACGGCCGTGAGTCTCATTCCGCCGCAGAGCTTCGGCGGTGTGGAGCTGCGCCGGGCCAACATTCTGTCGGACCTCGTAGTCTATGACGACACGCCGGCGGACGGCTCCTCGGCGGTGCTTTTCGACGAGGAGGAGTTCCGCATAGACCTGGCCGAAGTGGTCGAACGGATCGAAGCCGAGACGGCGCCGCCCCGCGTGCAGACCCTCTACGAATGGTGCGCGGCGCCGGACAGCACAGTGCGGCGTCCGATCCGTCCCGACACGGCGCGCCGCAAGCGCATCGTGCCGATCGAGGAGTTCGACACGGCGCGCCGCGACGGCATGCAGGCGTTCTACGACACACTGCTGACGGCCCGGCGTCCGGTGCGCATCGCCGTGCTGGGCGACTCGTTCATCGAGGGCGACATCCTGACGGCCGACCTGCGCGAGCGGCTGCAAGAACGCTACGGCGGAGGCGGCACGGGCTTCGCGCCGATGGCTTCGCCGCTGACGGCGTTCCGCCGTACGGTGAAGACCACGGCCAAGGGCTGGAGCGCCCACAACATCATGCAACGCAAGAAGACGCCCGAGACGCTGCGCGACAAATTCTATGTCTCGGGCTGGGTGTGCCAGCCTGCGCCGGGCGCCTCGACCCGTTGGGAGACGACCGACTACCGCCGCGGGCCGGAAACGAGCACCTGCGGCCGCATCTTTTTCCTCTCGCCGCGCGACAGCCGGCTGGAAGTGACGATAAACGACACGCTGCACCAGGAATTCGCCGTCGAAGGGGCCGCCTCGGTGCGGCAGATCGCAGTGACAGCGCCCGACATCCGCTCGCTGGGATTCCGTGTGGTGTCGGGTGCAGAAAGTTTCGTAGGCTACGGCGCCATGCTGGAGGGCCGCGGCGTGACGGTGGACAACTACTCGATCCGCAGCAACAACGGCCAGGCGATGTTCTGGACCGATCCGTCGATCAACGCCCAGATCCACGCCATGACAAGCTACGACCTGGTGATCCTGCAATACGGACTCAACATCATGCAGACGGGCGTCTACAACTACACGAACTACGGCATGAAGATCGAGAAGATGATCGCTTTCGTGCGCGAATGCTTCCCCGGGGCCGCGGTGCTGGTGCTGGGCGTGAGCGACCGCTCGGTGCGCACCGAAAACGGATTCCGCCCGATGGATGCCATCCCCCACATGCTGGCGTGCCAGCGCCGTGCGGCACGCAACGCCCAGGCGGCTTTCTGGTCGACCTGCGACGCCATGCGCAAGCTGGGCGGCATGGAACGTTTCGTGCAGAACGGCTGGGCCGGCAAGGACTTCACCCACATCAACTATGCCGGCGGAAGCCGCATCGCCTGGGCGCTGGCCGACGCGCTGGACGAACGCGTCCGCGCGACCCATGAAATCCGCTGCCGGGCGGAAAACGCCCGGGCGTCGGTGCTGGACTCGCTCCAGACGGAAAAACTCCGCCGCCGGCTGCTCTACGCTCCGGAACCGATCAAACCGATCCGACCATGACGCTGCCCGCGACGGACAACCTCTTTTCGAAAATCGGGGCGCTGCTGGCCTACGACCCCTCGTCGCCGCTGATCTTCAGCAGCGGGCTGTTCCTGTTTCTGTTCACGGGGTTTCTGCTGTTCTACGGCTTCTTCCGGCGGGCGCCGCTGGCCCGCATGGTCTATGTGATCCTCTTTTCGCTCTACTTCTACTACAAGTCGAGCGGCATCTACTTCCTGCTGCTGCTTTTCGCCGCCACGAGCGACTTTCTGATCGCCCAGGCCATCTACCGGGTGCCGGGCCGGCGGGCGAAACGCTGGCTGGTGGCGCTCAGCGTAGCGGTCAACCTGGGAATGCTGGGCTACTTCAAGTACACGAACTTCCTGGTCGAAATAGCCAATGGACTTTTCGGTCAGGGATTCCTGCAATTCCAGAATATCTTCCTGCCGGTGGGCATCTCGTTCTTCGTGTTCCAGTCGATGAGCTACACGATCGACGTCTACCGTGGACAACTCTGGCCGCTGAAAAACTGGCTCGACTACTTCTTCTACCTCTCGTTCTTCCCCCAGCTGGTGGCGGGGCCGATCGTACGGGCGCGCGACTTCATCCCCCAAATCCGCCAAAACCCCGTGATCGTGACGCAGCGCATGTTCGGGACAGGTATATTCCTCATTCTGACGGGTCTCTTCAAGAAGGCTGTCATCTCGGACTTCATCTCGCTGAACTTCGTAGACCGCATCTTCGACGAACCGCTGCTCTACACGGGCTTCGAATGCCTGGCGGGCATCTACGGCTATGCGCTGCAAATCTACTGCGACTTCTCGGGCTATTCGGACATGGCGATCGGCATCGCGCTGCTGCTGGGCTTCCGCTTCCCGAAAAACTTCGACGCACCCTACAAGTCGGCGACGATCACCGAATTCTGGCGCCGCTGGCACATCTCGCTCTCGTCGTGGCTGCGCGACTACCTCTACATATCGCTGGGCGGCAACCGCCGGGGACGGCTGCGCACCTACGGCAACCTGATGCTGACGATGCTCCTGGGCGGACTGTGGCACGGCGCGGCGCTCCGCTTCGTGCTGTGGGGCGCGCTGCACGGCGCAGCGCTGGCGCTCCACAAACTTTGGCTCACGGCCGTGCCGGGCGCCAAGGCCACAGGCCGGGAGATGCACTGGTGGAGCCGGGCTGCAGGCATGATCCTGACGTTCAACCTGGTGTGCCTGGGCTGGCTGATGTTCCGCGCCGAATCGATGCAGACGGTGACCCTCATGCTGCACCAGATCGTCCACAACTTCAACGCACCGATGATTCCGCAAGTGTTGAGCGGCTACGCTTCGGTATTCGCGCTCATCGCGGCGGGCTATCTGCTCCACCTGCTGCCGCAACGGGTCGACACGCTGGCCCGGCGCACGGTGACCGCGGCGCCGCTGGCGGTGCAGGTGATGATGATGGCCGCGATGATCTGGTGCGTGATGCAAATCAAATCCTCCGACATCCAACCCTTCATCTATTTTCAATTCTGACGACGAAAGGCAGCGATGCACTCCTTGCCGTCGGCCCGTCAGACACCTGCGATTTCTCTTTTTTCAACCCGAACCGATGTACTATAATTTCGATCACGACCTTTTCCTGGCGCTGAACTTCGACGGCGGCGACACGCTCGACCGCGCGATGCTCGCCATATCGGGCACCGCCGTGTGGCTGCCGCTCTATGCCTTGATCCTCTGGCTGGTATGGCGCCGGACGGGCTGGCGCTGCCTGCTGCTGTTCATCGTCTTGATGCTGGGCGCCCTGGCTCTTTCCGACATGGTGTCGGGCATCTTCAAACACAACGGCCTGCTGGGCGGCCTGCTGCCCGACTTCCAGCCGCGCTGGCGCCCGATGTTCACGCCCGAACTGGAGGGGCTGGACATAACGCCCGACTCGCTTGCGGCGATCCGCCGGGCCGCGCTGCCGGGCGACTGGACGGTGCATGTGCCGGTCGAAGCGGTGAGCGGCCGCTACGGCACGGTCTCGGCCCATGCGGCGACGATCGTAGCGCTGGCGGTACTCTCCTGCTCGGTAATCCGCCGCCGCTGGTTCGCGTGGCTGATGGTCGGGTGCACGTTGTCGATCTGCTATTCGCGCATCTATCTGGCCAAGCACTTCCCGATGGACTTGGCGTGGGGTTCGCTGGTGGGGCTGCTGCTGGGCTGGGGGGCCTACCGGATTTTCCGCTGCATCGCCAACCGGCGGAACCGCTGAAAAAGGGAGGCAGACCGACGCCCCTCGTTCAGAACCCCCAGTCGGCCGGGTCGAAACGCTCTTTGACCGAAGCCGGCACGTCGGGGAAAAACTCGATGCCGGTCTTCTGCTCGATGAACGCGACCGGCACGGCGATCTTCTTCAACTCGGCCGTGGCGCCCGCACCCGATACCGAGGGAAAAGCCTCGATCCAGAACCCGATGGTCTGCAACTCGTCGGCCGAACAATCGGCGATGCGCTTGCCAGTGTTGCCTTTGCGGGTGCGCAGCGCCATCTTGAACTGGTGGGTCGGCATCACGCAAATTTTCGACACGCCGCAGGTCGCGGGCGAATAATTGTAATTCGACGCGTCGTAATCTTTCCAGTTTTCATGCTCGTAGTAACAACCGGCGACCAAGAACAACGTGTCGGCCACAATGTTGATGTTCTGCCGACCGTCATCGGCCGTGAAATCGGTATTCTTGTAGTCGTTCGTGCCGGAAAAAAGAGACTCCGCATAACTCCACACCGTGGCGAAGTCGGAAGCCCCGGCACTCGACTGCGGCGCGATGTTGGTCGGATAAAACGTTTGGATGTTGATCGGCGCATCCTTGCCGCCGCGTTCGCTCGACATGCAGAGGTGCCCTTTCGACCAATAACCGCCCTTTCCGAGCGACTTGAGCAGCGCATTGCCCCAAAACTGGTAACCGTCGTAGATGCCGGAGCCTTCGCCGGCGCTCTTGTAGATTTTCGACTGGCAAGCCTCGTCCAACGCCGGATCGGGCGCCCAAGGATCGGGATCCGTACGTCCTGTGCCGCCCTCGCGGTAGACGGCATGCAACGGATAGGCCACCCACACGGGATTGTGCCGCCGCGTATCGTAGCAATAGGAAAAATTACGGACGGTTTTCTTGGTTCTGACGCTCTGCGACCAATGGGTAAAGAACGCAAGATCGCCGTGCCGTGCTGCCGCATCGCCCGTCGGCGCCACCCAGTTGCCGGGCAGCTCGGGAAAGCGGTAAGTCGCGACAGAAACCGGCGGCGGAGTCGGAACCGGCGCGGGAGTCGGCGCAGGCGCCTCGTCCTCGCCGCCCTCGCTGCAAGCCAATGAAAAGAGAACGACGGCCGCGACAACGGCGGCTCGCGACAACATGTTCCGCCGTGCGGAACCCGATTCGGAGAAAAAATCGATCATACGGACGAATATAGGGACAAAAAAACGGAATCGCAAATTATTCGTTATTATTCCTTTTTTCACTACTTTTGCACGGATAAAACGACAACACGAAAAACAACATAAGCATGACCATCGAACTCAACGAACAGGAACAGCTCCGCAGGCAGTCGCTGGCCGCATTGCGTGAACTGGGCATAGACCCCTATCCTGCCGCCCGCTATGAAGTGACGGCCACGGCGCGCGAGATAGCCGACAACTACGACGATGCCGACCAGAGCGCTTTCGGCGACATCCGCATCGCGGGCCGCATCATGTCGCGCCGCATCATGGGCAGCGCGTCGTTCTTCGAACTGCAAGATCACACGGGCCGCATCCAGGTCTACATCCGCCGCGACGACATCTGTCCGGAGGGCGACCCGACGCTCTACAACACGGTCTTCAAGAAACTGCTCGACATCGGCGACTTCGTGGGCGTCGAGGGATTCGCATTCCGCACCAACACGGGCGAACTGTCGGTACACTGCCGCAAGTTTACGGTGCTGTCGAAGTCGGTGCGCCCGCTGCCGGTGGTCAAGGAGAAGGACGGCAAGACGTTCGACGCCTTTACCGATCCGGAAGTGCGCTACCGCCAACGCTACCTCGACCTGATCGTCAATCCGCAGGTCAAGGAGACCTTCGTCAAGCGGTCGAAAATCATGGCCACGATGCGCGACTTCTTCAACGAACGCGGCTACATCGAAGTCGAGACCCCCATCCTCCAGCCCATTCCGGGCGGAGCGTCGGCACGCCCGTTCATCACGCACCACAACTCGCTCGACATCGACCTCTACCTGCGTATCGCCACGGAGCTGTACCTCAAGAAACTGATCGTCGGCGGCTTCGACGGCGTGTACGAATTCGGCAAGAACTTCCGCAACGAAGGCATGGACCGCACGCACAACCCCGAGTTCACGTGCATGGAGATCTATGTAGCCTACAAAGACTACCTGTGGATGATGGAGTTCACGGAGCAGATGCTCGAACGCGTGGCGCTGGCGACCAACGGCACCACGGAACTGACGATCGACGGCAAGGCCGTATCGTTCAAGGCGCCGTTCCGCCGTGTGACGATGACCGATGCCATCCGCGAAAAGACGGGCTACGACATCACGGGACAGAGCGAAGAACAGCTGCGCGAGGCGTGCAAGCGGCTGAACGTGGAAATCGACGACACGATGGGCAAGGGCAAGCTCATCGACGCCATCTTCGGTCAGTACTGCGAGGAGGAGCTGATTCAGCCCACGTTCGTGACCGACTACCCCATCGAAATGTCGCCCCTCTGCAAGCGTCACCGCGAGAACCCCGACCTGACGGAGCGTTTCGAACTTTTCGTCAACGGCAAGGAGCTGTGCAACGCCTACTCGGAGCTGAACGACCCGATCGACCAGCTGGAACGCTTCCAGGAGCAGCTGCGTCTTTCGGAAAAGGGCGACGACGAAGCGATGTTCATCGACATGGACTTCGTGCGCGCACTCGAATACGGCATGCCCTCGTGCTCGGGCATGGGCATCGGCATCGACCGGCTGACGATGTTCATGACGGGGCAGACGTCGATCCAGGACGTGCTGTTCTTCCCGCAGATGCGCCCCGAGAAGAAAGTCGTGAACGACCCGGCGGAGAAGTACATGGAAATCGGCATACCGGAAGAATGGGTGCCCGTGATCCAGAAGATGGGCTACCTGACGGTCGACTCGCTGCGCAAACTCTCGGCGGGCAAGTTCTTCAACGACCTCTGCGGCTTCAACAAGAAGAACAAACTGGGACTCAAGGCCCCCTCGATGGAGGAAGTCAAAAAGTGGTGCGAGGAATAAACAAGGAATCGTTTCAAAAAATAAAACTATGAGAAAGAAAATCGTAGCCGGCAACTGGAAGATGAACACGCTTCCGGCCGAAGGCGTAGAATTGGCAAAAAACATCGTCGGACAACGCGCCGCGGTTTCGAGCGAAGTGAATTTCCTCGTCTGCCCGCCGTTCACCCACCTGGCGACGGTGGCCGAGGCGCTGAAAGGCTCGGACATCGCGCTGGGCGCACAGAACTGCGCTGCCGAAGCCCAAGGCGCCTACACGGGCGAAGTGGCTGCCTCGATGATTGCGGCGCTGGGCTGCAAGTATGTGATCCTGGGCCACTCGGAGCGCCGCCAATACTACGGCGAGACCTCTGCGACGCTGAACAAGAAGATGGAGCAGGCCTATGCCAACAACCTGACGCCGATCTACTGCGTGGGCGAGAACCTCGATGAGCGCGAGGCCGGCAAACATTTCGACGTGGTGAAAGCGCAGATCGAAGAAGTGGTCTACAACCTCACGGCCGAGCAGTTCAAGAATCTGGTCATCGCCTACGAACCCGTCTGGGCCATCGGTACCGGCAAAACCGCGACGGCCGAGCAGGCGCAGGAGATCCATGCCTACATCCGCAAGGTGCTGGCTGCCAAGTTCGGTGCAGCGGCCGACGAATGCGTCATCCTCTATGGCGGCTCGTGCAAGCCGTCGAATGCAGCTGAAATCTTCGCCAAGGAAGATGTCGACGGCGGCTTGATCGGCGGTGCAGCCCTGAAAGCCGACGACTTCTTGGCCATCGGCAAGGGATTCGGGAAATAACGGAAATCCTGTCTTTGAATGAAACCCGAGGAGCGTTTTTCTCTCCTCGGGTTTGTTGTCGAATCGCCGGGCCGCAACCCGCAGGCAATCTTGAACCTCTGCTGACCGATGGCCCGGACGTGGAGCCGGCAGGAGCGTTTTTGCGGATAAGCATATGAAAAAAGCGACCGCCCATGCGATCGCCTTGTAGAGGGATAGGGGATCGACGGCGCTTCGCTTGTCTTTGAACCTCGCGACTCAGCAAAACGAACTTCGTCCGCTCTGCCCTCGCTGCTCCGTTCATCCGAACCCCGGGGTTTCATACCTAATATAAAACTTCAGGCGGACATATTTCGATATGTCCGCCTGAAGTTTCGTAGTGGATAGGGGATTCGAACCCCTATGTCATGCGTGAGAGGCATGTATCCTAACCCTTAGATGAATCCACCGTAAATTCTGTACCGAGATAAACGCGCTGCGAACAATAGCCGAATTCTATCCATGCCTTGCGGAAGCGAATTTATCGAGTGCAAAGATAACGCAGTTTTCGGGAATGTGCAAAAAAAATCGTCCAAAACTGCAAAAAAATTATTCGGGCAGCCCTTTTTCCCCGCTTTTTGTCTATATTTACAAAAGAATACTCTGTTTCCGGAGTGGAGAAACCACGAAACCGCCCTGCGGCATCCGTATCTGCGAAGTGCCGGAAGCAGACACCCGGCCCCGACACAATACGTTCGACCATGAAAAAGACCTGCATTATCCTTACGGCCCTGATTGCCCTGATGCTGACGGCCTGCCACCGACGCGGTGCGGCGCTGCGCTTCGAAACCCTGACCCTCGACACGCTGATCGGCGATGCGACCTACGAATGCCGGGTGGAATATCGCTTCGCGACCATTGCCAACGCGGCGAAATCGGAAGTGTTGCGCACGATCGAACGACGCAATGCGGACTACTTCTTCGAACTGGAAGCCTTCGACGGCACGGCATCGGAGGCGATGACCGAATCGCTCCGGCAACTCGACGAGGAACTCCGGCTGCCTGAGGCGGCGAAGCCCTCGGTGGGCCGCATGCAGTGCGAGGTGTCGGTGGAAAGCGAGGGGGCGGTGACGGATACCCTGTTGAACTACACGATCTACCGCTTCAACTATCTGGGCGGCGCCCACGGCATGTATACGACCGCATACCACACCTATTCGCTGACTACGGGCTACGAATATTCGGCCGCCGATCTGTTCGGCGAGGAACGCATGGAGGCGCTCACGGCGCTGATCCGGAAAAAACTCTACGAGAAATATGAAGCGACGAACGATGACGAACTCTTCGCATGCGGGTTCTTTCCCGAATATATCGCGGTGACGAACAACTTCAAGATCACACGCGAAAGCGTCGTCTTTCTCTACAATCCTTATGAAATCGCCTGCTATGCTGTCGGCGACATCGAGGTGGCGGTAAGCCGCGAAGAACTCGACGCCCTCTGACCGGGGGACGATCTGCTGAAAAATAAAAAAGGCCCTAAGTTTCACAACTTTGAGCCTTTTTTTCAACGGGAACCACCCCGTTGAAAATGAGGGTCAATCGGAGGTATTCGACCCGTCGGACGAGCACCGCCCTCGAAGTCTTAGTAACGGAAAACCCGCTACAACCTGCCGATCTCCTCAACCAACCTAAAAC
>JAIECN010000076.1:2370-6603 GCA_029068505.1 Alistipes sp. | reverse complement strand
CCATCTTTCCGAGGACAAAAGTAACACGGTTTTTCGATTCTGCCAAATCTTGAGGGTGCATAATCGTCCGCCGGGAACTCCGAATATCCGAAATGACGGGATTATTTTTCGCTTTTTACAAAATTTGACTAATTTTGCCGAAGATAGTCAAGCTCCACGCTCCGCCTTACCCTCCCACGCCATGAACAAAGCGCAACTGGTCGAAGCCGTCGCTCTCGACACGAACATGACCAAAATCGAAGCCCGCAAAGCCGTCGACGCGGTGATCCGGGCTACCGTCGAAACGCTCCGCGAGGGAGAACGGCTGACGCTGACGGGCCTGGGCACGTTCAGCATCCAGCACAAGAGCGAGCGCGTGGGCCGCAATCCGCGCACGGGGGCGAGCGTCAAGATTCCGCCCCGCAAAGTGATCAAATTCCGCCCCACGGTCGACCTGGAATAATCCGTCCGCCGGGGAAAACCCGAACTTGCCATGCCTGAAATTTCGCAGCGCGCCGAGCAGATGCCGGCCTCGCCCATACGCAAACTGGTGCCGCTGGCCGAAGCGGCCCGCGCCCGCGGCATCGAAATCTTCCACCTGAACATCGGCCAGCCCGACCTGCCCTCGCCGCAAGCCGGACTCGACGCCCTGAAGAAGATCGACCGCACGATCCTCGAATACAGCCCCAGCGACGGCTACCGTTCGCTGCGCGAAAAGCTGGTGGGCTACTACGAACAATACCAGATCAAACTCTCGCCCGAGGACATCATCGTCACGGCGGGCGGCTCCGAAGCGGTGTTCTTCGCATTCATGTCGTGTCTGAATCCGGGCGACGAAATCATTGTGCCGGAACCGGCCTACGCCAACTACATGGCTTTCGCCATTTCGGCCGGGGCCACGATCCGGCCGGTCGTCTCGTCGATCGAACAAGGGTTCGCCCTGCCCGACGTGGCGGAGTTCGAAAAGCTCATCAACCCCCGCACGCGCGGCATCCTGATCTGCAACCCCAACAACCCGACGGGTTACCTCTACTCGCGGCGCGAAATGAACCGCATCCGCGACTTAGTGAAGAAACACGACCTCTTCCTCTTCTCGGACGAGGTATACCGCGAATTCATCTACACCGGATCGCCCTACATCTCGGCCTGCCACCTGGAAGGCATCGAACAGAACGTCGTGCTGATCGACTCGGTGTCGAAACGCTACTCGGAATGCGGCATCCGCATCGGAGCGCTCATCACCAAGAACAAGACTCTGCGCAACGCCGTGATGAAGTTCTGCCAGGCGCGGCTTTCGCCCCCGCTGCTGGGACAAATCGTCGCCGAAGCGTCGATCGAAGCGCCACGGTCGTACAGTACGGAGGTCTACGAAGAATATATCGAACGGCGCAAATGCCTGATCGACGGACTGAACCGCATTCCGGGCGTCTACTCCCCCATCCCGATGGGCGCGTTCTACACCGTGGCGCGTCTGCCGGTGGACGACAGCGACAAATTCTGCGCCTGGTGTTTGGAGGAGTTCAGCTACGAGAACCAGACCGTCATGCTGGCTCCGGCGTCGGGCTTCTACTCCGATCCGGAATGCGGACGCAACGAAGTGCGCATCGCCTACGTGCTCAAGAAAGAAGACCTCGAACGCGCGCTGGTGGTGCTGCGCAAGGCGCTCGAAGCCTACAACGCCCGAAAATAAAGAGACACCGAAAACATCGGCGCATTCTTTCCGTTCTCTTAACGCGCACCCGGCCGTTCAGCGGCCGGGTGCGTCGCTATTGCCTCAAAAAAATAAAAAACGCAGGCTGCGGGCCTACGAGCAAGACAACGAATCGGAATATCTCGACGGGGATTTGTAGGGGACGAATTTCTTGTAGTTTTCTGTGAACCGCCCCCGTTCGTAGAGCCAGGGATTGCGCCCGATCATGCGCCTGATGAAATGCTGGCAGTTGAGATGCTGCATGTAGCCCAAGTAGGAATTGATCGTGGCGATCATCAGCCGGGGCGGCCGGTGTCCGACGCTCCGCATCTGGCGGTTGATACGCCGCTTGGTCTTGTTGACCAGATAACGGCGATAGGGCTTGATGTTCGTGCCCAGAAAGTTGATTCCTTTCGTCACTTCTTGCAGGTAGATCTTGTCGGGGTGCAGATTCAACCCCAGCTCCTCCCGGAGGAAATTCCGGATGATGGGCACCAGCTGCATGAGCCGGAAACGATCGCTTCCGACAATGTAGAAATCGTCTACATAACGTCCGTAATGCTTTACCCTCAGCTTGCGCTTCACGAAGTCGTCCAATTTCGACAGATATACGTTGCTGAAGAGCTGCGAGGTGAGGTTGCCGATAGGCAGTCCGCAGCTTTCGGGCGTGTGGAACAGGCTTTTGGAGGGCGGCAGGCCAACCCATTGGCGCTGATTGCCGCGCACCTCGCAATTTTTGGTCGGATCGTTGAAGACGATTTCGCGCGCCAGGAACCGGATCAGATCGAAGTCGAGCCGCTGCGCCCAGGTCTCGCGGCCGCAGACCCGGCGTCCGGCGAAGCGGTCGAGTTTCTGCGAAATGATATCGTAGAGCGTCTGCCGATTGATGTTCATGAAGTAGCCCTGGATATCCAGCTTGAGGAGATAGCATTTCCACTGAAAATTGTTCGAGCATGAGCGGATATGATGCTCCAGGCGTCCGATGCCGAAATGGGTGCCCATTCCTTTGCGGCACGAATAGCTGTCGGTGATGAACGTACGCTCGAACAAGGGGCCTACGTAGTTGCACAACAGATGGTGCACTACGCGGTCGCGGAAGTCGGCGGCGAAAATCTCGCGTTTTACCGGTACGTTGGTAATGAAACATATGCTGCGGCCCACGCGGTAGCGGCGTTCTTCGATTTCATGGTATAGCTCCATCAGGTTTTCTTCGAGGTTCATCTCGAAGCGCAGTTGGCTGTAAGTGTTGCGTTTGTTTTCGCGGGCGTCATAGTACGCCTTGAAAACGTCGGTCAGTAATTTTTCATTCATAAGATTCAAAGTCGGTAGTTGTTCGAAAAAAGATAAAAAACGGCTTCCCCCGCAGATGCTTGGACGCAGCGCACGGAGAAGGCGTCGGCCCGGTACCCATTGTTCAGAGGGTTCACGTTGCCCGAATTGAAGTTCAGATAAGCGCCGTTGATATTGCCCGCGGCATAGGACGAGGATGCCCAATAGTTGCCGTTCGCGCCAACGTTCGTCAAGGCTCCCGACGCCGCGGCGCGGATGCCCGCGGCAGGAACATGACGTGCAATCGCTGGAATGAATGATCCGGGGAAGCCGGCGACGGCAGCCCCGAAACAGACTGGGATGGATAACTAACGGCACCGCAAAACAGGAAGCAAACGTCTTTGCACCGAATCGTCGGTGCCGAACGAACCGTCCGCACCGAATTTTCTGCGCTGAACTTTTGCATCGACTTCTTTTTGCGCCTTACGCCGTCAGTGGATTGCTGAATCTACTTTACCGCGCTGGCGGGAGCCGTAGCCCGCGCCATTCCGGGTTGCAGAAAGCCGTTTCTTATCGAAAGGATGAGTGCGGAAACTAAAAAACAGCCCGTGTAGATGCTTGGACGCAGCGCACGGAGAGACCGTAGGCCCGGCTCGGATTGTTGAGCGGGTTCACGTTGCCTGCATTGAAGTTCAAGTCTGCCGCGTTGACATTGCCGGCAGCGTAAGACGACGAAGACCAGTAGTCGCCGTTCGTGCCGACATTCGCCAAGGCTCCCGTCTCGCGTGTGCGGATGCCCGCGGCAGGCGTGAAAAAAACAATCGCTGGAATGAATGATCCGGAGAAGCCGGCAACGGCAGCCCCGAAACAGACTGGGATGGACAACTGACAAAACCGCAAAACGGCCGGCGGACTTTTGCGCCTTATAGTGTCAGTGGATTGCTGAATCTACTCTACCGCGCTGGCAGGAGCCGTAACCCCCGCCATTCCGGGTAATAAGAAAAAGCTGTTTTTTAGGTTGTGAAAAAGATTTTCCGAAATGGACAAAAAGGAAAACAGCCTCCGTGTAGATGCTTGGACGCAGCGCACGGAGAGACCGTAGGCGCGGAACGTGTAGTCCAGCGGGCGCACGGTGCCTGAACTGAAGAGCAAGTACCCCGCGTTGATATTGCCCGCAGCGAAAGACGAAGACGACCAATAATTGCCGCTGCCGCCGACGCTCGTCAAGGCTCCCGACTCACGGTGGCGGTAGCCCGCGGCAGGTGAAAGAAGCAATCGCTGGAATGAATGATCCG
>JAIECN010000076.1:0-2270 GCA_029068505.1 Alistipes sp. | reverse complement strand
TCGTCAAGGCTCCCGACTCACGGTGGCGGTAGCCCGCGGCAGGTGAAAGAAGCAATCGCTGGAATGAATGATCCGAGGAAGCCGACGAGGGCAGCCTCGGAACAGACTGGGATGGATAACTGGCAAAACCGCAAAACAGAAAAGAGGGCCTTTTGCGCTTTACATTGCCAGTGGATTGCTGAATCTACTTTACCGCACTGGCGGGAGCCGTGGCCCACGCCATTCCGGGTTGCAGAAAGCTGTTTTATCCTGGAAACCTAAGGTGAACGCATGCTCCCGGCCCGCTGCCGCCCATACCGTCCATACCGACGTCGTGTGCGACAGCCGAGGTGCCCGCCTCCCGGGCGGCCGCCGATGCGACCGGCCCGCAAAACAGGGAAACCGTCGTGGGAAAGGCAGGATGCGATCGCCTGTCTTTTACTCTTTAAACTTAAAAACGTCAAGGAACAAGCAAAAGAATAAAAAACAGCTCCCAGTAGATGCTTGGACGCAGCGCACGGAAAAACCGTTGGCCCGGTTGTTGTTGTTCAACGGGTACACGTTGCCCGAATTGAAGTTCAGGTTGCCCGCGTTGATATTGCCCGCAGCGTAAGACGAGGAAGACCAATAGTAGCCGTTCGAGCCGACATTCGTCAAGGCTCCCGACTCACGGTTGCGGTAGCCCGCGGCAGGTATGTGAAAAAAGCAATCGCTGGAATGAATGCCACAGAGGAGAGCACAAGCCCAACTCTGCGGCAGACTGGGATGAACAACTGGCGACCTCGCCTTGCGGGGGATGAGTCCGCGCGGCGCGTTATGCCGTCAGTGGATTGCTGAATCTACTACCACTCTGGCGAAAACCGTGGCCCTCGCCATTCCGGGTTGCAGGAAAACTGTTTTTTATCTTTTATAACATTTCGGGCGCAAGGTCGGCTTCGGGTTCCGACTCCGGCGTCCGGGAACGCTTCTTATCTTTCTGAATATACTTCTGCCAAGCCGCCAACTGCCGCGAAATGGTATCCATCTGCTCGCAAAGCAAAGCGAACTGCTTGGTCGAAAGTTGCTGCGTGTCGTGCAGCAGGCGGATCAACAACTTGATCGGCACCATCTTCTCTCGGGCCTCCTCGATCAAAGGAGCCTTGTCGGTGCGGGTGTTGGCGCGATAGATGTAGACGCACAATTCGATGATCTCTTTCTTGAGCGTCTCACCGATCGTGTAACGAGCGTCGCGACGAATGTTGGCAGAGAGCTTCACTACCTGCAACAACAAGTCGTAAGACGCCTTGAAAACCGGTAAATTGTCATAAATAGCCATCGACTTCTTTTTTCAAATCGGCAATAAACAATACACACTCCACGGGAGTAGCCGCCTCGAGACGATAATCGCGGATCAACCGCAAGATACGCTCGGCCTTGGTTTCCCGCTCGCGCCGCACGGACAATGCGGACGGAGCACGAAGCGCGATACGCGGCGAAAGCGCGGGATCGTTCGCGGCCCGGAAACCTCTCACGCGGGACTTCCGCCCTGCGGAAACGCCCGCTGCCGCAACCTCCTCCGACCCGGAAACCTCCTCCTGCCGACGAACCGCCGCGGACTCCGCAACGGCTCCCGTCGCACGGGACGACCGGCTACCGGCCGGCAAGGCATTGACCTCGGCCGCTTCGGCTCCCAACTCGGCAGCACGCTGCCTGGCCTGAAGCGCGGCCCGACGACCGCCCCGCGGCATCCGCTCCTTGAGCGGCAACGCGGCCTTCCATGTCTCGGCAGCCACCGGATCGATCGGCTCGCTCAACGCGATGACCACCGGCTCGTTTTCCTGGGGCCGGGGCGCGTCGGGAAAATATTTCGCCAACG
Organism: Alistipes sp.; assembly: GCA_029068505.1. Taxonomy (GTDB): domain Bacteria; phylum Bacteroidota; class Bacteroidia; order Bacteroidales; family Rikenellaceae; genus Alistipes. The sequence goes on along the minus strand of JAIECN010000076.1, from coordinate 436 downwards.
CCGAGACCGGAAATCCGATCGAAACCAAATCGCGGCCCAGGTATCTGACCCGCTTCTTGGAAGGGACGAACGACGAAATCCGACTCACGCAAACAAAAGCCGAACGCTCGTAAGCCTTGTAGAACAATCCTTCGGGGTAAAGCACGATCTCGCGGTCGTTGCGATCTTCCCTCTGGGCTACTTCTTCGAAAAAACGCATGGAGCATCAAAAACTTGTCGATGCAAATGTAATGTTTTTCCCGAAAAATAAAACAAAAAATCCAAAAAAAATTTTCGACCGCCTTAAAGGCGGTATTCAAAACCGGAGCGCCCGAAAGCGCTCCGGTTAAATAAATTTGAAACGTTCGTCTCGCTTAACGCTCGCTCACTGATTATTCTTGGACGCAGCGCACGGAGAAGGCGTCGGCCCGGTACCCATTGTTCAGAGGGCCCACGC
>JAIECN010000075.1 GCA_029068505.1 Alistipes sp. | reverse complement strand
ACCGGCTGCTCCGGCCGCAGCGCCGGCCCCGGAGGCCGAAGCGAAACCGGCGGTCGCCATCACGGGCAACACGGTGAACGCCCCCCTGCCGGGCCGCATCATCGAAGTGCTGGTGAAGGTGGGCGACACGGTGAAGGCCGACGATGAAGTGGTGGTGCTCGAAGCCATGAAGATGGAAAACTCCATCACCACGGACTACGCAGGCAAGGTAAAACAGATTCTGGTGGAACCGGGCCAGACGGTACCTACGGACGCCGTACTGGTGGAGATCGAATAAAGGTCTCTACCCTTTCGGCCCAAAATCGGGTGCAGAAAATCGCTTTTCTGCACCCGATTTGCTATTTCGGCATAACAGTAAAATACAACTATTCTGTTATGGCATTTTTCAAGGAATTCAAAGAGTTCGCCATCAAAGGCAATGTGATGGACATGGCCGTAGGCGTCATCATCGGCGGCGCATTCGGCAAAATCGTGGCTTCGCTGGTCAACGACATTCTGATGCCCCCGATCGGCGCGCTGCTGGGCAACACCGACTTCTCGCGTCTGCGCGTGGACATTTCGAAAATGCGCGACATGACCTCCAGCGCCGTGCAGAGCGTGGGCAGCGCAGTGACGGGCAATCCGGCGACCGCAACGCCGGCCGCTGCGGCAGAACCGATCTACTGGAACTACGGCGCATTCATCCAGCAATGCGTGGACTTCACGATCCTGGCTTTCTGTGTATTCTTGATGGTCAAGCTGATGAACAAATTGATCCGCAAGAAAGAAGCAGCTCCGGTTCCCGCCCCCGCCCCCACAAAAGAAGAGCTGCTGCTCACAGAAATCCGCGCTCTGCTGAAAAACGGGAAGTAGAAGTCGTTCGCTGACTGCACATACAAAAAAGCCCGGTCCCGAGCTTCTTCGGACGACACGAGCGAACAAAAATGCGCCCCGAAAAGTATCTACAAAAAAACGAGGCCGATCTATTGGTCGGCCTCGTTCTTATGGGTGTACTCCTGCAAGACGTAGGTGGTGAAGATCGGGAAAAACATCATGCCCAACGACGGCAGCATGACACAGAAAATCTTGCCGATGGCGGTCACGGGAAAAATCTCGGCCCCGACGGTCGTCACGTTCATCCAGGCCCACCAGAGCGCGTTGCCGAAACCGTGCAACTTGGGATTGACAGCCTCCTCGTACTCATAAAAGACCAGCCCCGAAATGTAGGTAAACACAACGACCGTGAAGACATAGGCCACCAGCATGCGCCGCATCTTGTTGCCGCGGACGAGCCACCGCACGATGATGACCATGGCCAGAAAAGCCCGCAGCACGGGCATCAACCCGACGATCACGCCCCAGTCGCGCGTCACCTCGATGCCACTCCAGTTCAGGATATTCAGCCAGGGGATCGAAATCAGCAGAAAAAGCAGGTTGCGCCAAAAGAAACGCCCCCTGCGCTCGGCCGCGGCCCACTCGACGAAAAAATCGAGCAAGAAAAGCAGGCAGACAGCGAACTGCACCTTAAGATAAACGGGCGAAAAATGGCTCTCGCGCCCGCCAATGATTTCCCACGACAACGCGGCGAGCAACACCATGCCTGCGATGACGGCCAACGTTTCCAACATGTTGCGCAACCGGGTGTAGCGCACGGGCGAATGCGGCAACTGCTTCTGTTTGTTCTTCATACAACCTAATTTAAACACGCGGACAGCATGTCCGCACACGAGGGCCTCGAAGACAAAATCGGTGCCAGAACAACGAATCGCAGATTTTCGGCCATTTTCTCCGAAAAAGATTTTGCACGATCGAAAAATTCTGTTATCTTTGCACTCGCTTTCAGCAATGGCGGGATAGCTCAGCTGGTTAGAGCGCATGATTCATAATCATGAGGTCGAGAGTTCAAGTCTCTCTCCCGCTACCAATTAAAAAATCAAGCACTTGCAATTTTGCAGGTGCTTTTTTCTTTGCGAATTCTTGCCCAATCCGAGAAAATAGGCACACCTTTGCAATGCGCTGCGGGGTGTCTTCGGTGCGCTGTCGGGCACCCTCCACTTGCAAAAAACTTGCAAAGAAGATAGCTACCACGCAACCGCACCTCATCGGCAAAACAGCATAAGAGATCACTTCCTTGACCGGCCAGGCTGGGCGGAATGGTTCGTCGGCTCGCAGGAAAACCGGAAATTCCGCACCCGATCGCCGTCAAGCAATAACGACGCCTCATAGCACCCGGGCAGCAAGGCGGGCAACCTGAAAGAAGCACGGCTGCAGAAACGGTTGTTTTGATCCGTCGAATCGCGCGCAAAATCGTACGAGGCGATGAACGCAACGACCGGAACACCGCAATCGGAAGCCACTTCCATACGCAGAATCCCCGACCCGCCGCCCCGTGCAGCAAGCAGCTCGGCCCTGAATTCGATCGGACGGCCTGCGTCGAATACTTCTTCGTGCCCGACCGGAATCCGCAACCGCACTTCCCGGGACGGCTGCGCAGCAGCAGGCGGCGAACCGCACAACATCAAGACAAAACACGGCAACACCAAAAAACCACGCATACGAGCGGCGCGGCAGATCTGGTCGTAAAAACATTTCGATTTCATTCGACACATAAGTTTGATGGCTGCAAATATAGACAAAATCGCATTACTTAATCGAAAAAGTAGGGTTATTTGCAAAAAAATCGGCATTGTAAATTTCCATATCGACGAAACAGCCGCCCCCTGCGGGCAGCGGCCCCGAGACCGACGAAAGTCCGACCGAACCGCAGAGTCCATTTTGCCGCTCCGAACTATAAAAACTCAACTCTTCCCCGATGAGGGGTGAGCCGGATACGAACCCGTGCGGCTGTGTCCTTCGAGATAGCCGCGTTTGAACAGATCGACGCAAAAGATGAACATGGCCAGCATCAACGGCCCGAAAATCACGCCCATGAACCCGAAAAGCGAAAGCCCGATCACCACCCCGAAGATGGTCACCAGCGGATGGGTATCGGCCAGTTTCTTCTGCATGATGAAACGCACCACGTTGTCGACATGCGTGACGATCAACATGCCGTAGGCGCAAAGCCCCAGAGCGGCGCCCCAGCTGCCGTCGAGCGCCATATAGGCCGCCAGCGGCAACCACACCAGCCCGGTGCCGACGATGGGAATGATGGTGGCGAAACACGTGGCCACACCCCAGAACAGCGGGCTGGGCGCTCCGAAAAGCAGGTAGCCCAGATAGGCGACGACCCCTTGGACAATGGCCAGCAAAGGGATGCCGATGGCGTTCGAACGCACGATCAGATAGATTTCGCGCATGACCTTGCGGCCGGTCGACCGGTTGAAAGGCAGCATTTCGCGCACGTAGGACTCCATGCGGCCGCCGCCGATCAGCATGAAATAGAGCACGAAAAGCAGCACGACCATGTTGAGCGCGAAGTCGAGAATGCTCCCCACGATCCATTGTCCGATCTTGGGCAGATAGGCCAGAAGCGCCCGCAGGTTGTCCTCCTGCCACAGATCATAGCCTATCCGCTGGCGGATCAGATCGGCGGAATGTTTCAAAGGGGTGAGGATCGACTGCGGGTCGACCGTGATGTCTTGAATCCTCACGACCAGCATCCACACGACCAGGCTGATCGGGATCAGAAAGACCACGATGCTTTCGGCCAGCAGCAGCGAGGCCGCCAGGCTACGCCGCCAATGCCGCCGCTCGGTCAGATGCCACATCTGCCCCCGCAACAACACGTAGATTGTCGCGGCGCCGAGCAATCCGCCCAGGAAAGGCACAAGCTCGACGAAGATGGTCACGCCCAGCCCCACGATCAGCACGAACAGCGAATAATGCCAATATTTTTCACGGAACGACATCATGGCCGCCGTCGCAAGGAGTGTGCCGCAAGCCCGAGTTCCGCCCTGGCCCCGTCTTGGCGTCTACTCTGCCCGAATTCCGCCCTGGCTCCGCCTTAACGCCTGCTCTGCCCGAATCCCGCCCTGGCGCCTGCTCTGCCGGGGGCGAGCCGCAGCCAACGCAACGAGTCGTGCCCCCTACGACGAATCTCCGAGCCGGCGTATGGAAAACGCCCTGCGCAACCGACGTCCGACCGTGCGCACTCCGCGACTTTCAAGAAATGAGGATAAATTGTTGAAAAAATTTTTGCATGCTTCTTTCCGTCGCATTGATAATCAAGCTATATTTGCACCATGAAACGAACGGATCATATTTCTCGCGGTTCAGCTCTGCGGAGCAGCAGATACCGACGCACAGAAAATATGCACATCCGACAGCGACAGCGATACGCATCGTTGCAACCGCATGACGACACCGACAAGGGGAAATTCCGCCAAGGAAATTTCCCCTTGTCGCTTTTATTGGCCGCCGGCCATGCGGCAGCGCTCGCCGGCAATACGGCAACATGCACCGGCCGCACCCCGCACAAAGGCCGGTCGTCGGAACGAACCCTTTCTATTCACTAAATATCAAACCGTATGAAGAAACTTTTACTTTCGATGCTCTCCCTCCTCGTCGCGGCGGCGGTCTCCGCCCAGGTGACGACCTCGGGACTCAACGGTACGATCACCGACCAGCAGGGACAGCCGCTGGTGGGGGCGACCGTAATCGCCGTGCACACCCCCTCGGGAACGCAGTACGGCACCGTGACGGACACGAACGGCCGTTACAACCTCCAGGGACTCAAGCCTGGGGGGGGGTATACGGTGACGGCATCCTACGTGGGCTACCAGAGCGTGGAGTTCCCCGATCTGACGCTTTCGCTGGGCGAGACGCTCAAACGCGACGCCTATCTGCGTGACAACCAGGAACTCGAAGTCGTGGTCGTCACGGGCGACGGCGCCAACAGCTCGATGAACATCAACCGGGCAGGCGCCGTGACGAGCGTTTCCAACGAGCAGATCGCCATGCTGCCCTCGGTAAGCCGCAGCCTGAACGACGTGATGAAACTCTCGCCGCAGGTTTCGACGACGACCTCCGGCCCGGCTATCGGCGGCGGCAACTACCGCCAGTCGTACGTGACGGTCGACGGCGCCTCGTTCAACAACATGTTCGGCATCGGCACCAACCTGCCCGCCGGCGGCTCGCCCATCTCGCTCGACGCCTTGGAGCAGGTGTCGGTGGCTGTGACGCCGTTCGACGTGCGTCAGAGCGGCTTCACGGGCGGTGCGATCAACGCCGTGACCAAGTCGGGCAGCAACGAGGTGAAAGTCTCGGTCTACGACTTCTACCAGAGCGACGCATGGCAGGGCCGCCGCTACAAGGACAACGGACTGCTTCCCGTCAACGAGGACATCAGCAACACGCTCGGCGTGTCGGTGGGCGCCCCGATCGTGAAGAACAAGCTGTTCGTCTTCGCCAACTTCGAATACGAGTGGAACAAGACCCCGGGCATCACGCGCCTGGCCCGTCCCGACGAGTCGCAGAAAGACTGGGGCGGTTCGACCTCCTTCAACCGTCCGACCGTGGGTCAGATGGACGAAATGAAAAACTTCCTGGGCGAAAAGTTCGGCTACAACCCCGGACGTTATGCCGATTACTCGCTCAACGTGCCCAACTGGAAGCTGATGGCCCGCGTAGACTGGAACATCAACCGGAACCACTCGATGAACGTGCGTTTCAGCTCCACCAAATACAAGCGTTCGTCCGCACCGTCCAGCTCGATCAGCCCGATCGCCAGCAGCAACGTGACGACCTACGACAACCGCAATGCCGGCCGTCTGTCCTACTGCTCGCTCTACTATGAAAGCGCCCGCTACTACCAGGAGCAGAACTTCACGTCGGTCGCTGCCGAGCTGAACTCGCGTTTCCTGGACGGCAACCTCACCAACACGCTGCGCTACACCTATTCGCACCAGAACGAGCCGCGCAGCTTCGAGGGCGACCTCTTCCCGACGGTCGACATTCTCCAGGACGGCGATCTGCTGACCACGTTCGGCATCGATCCCTTTACCTACGGCAACCTGCGCGACGTAAGTTCGCATATCGTCACGGACGAGGTAAGCTACATGACGGGCATCAACCGCTTCACGTTCGGCTACCAGTTCGAACACGACAACACCAAGAACGGCTACATGCAGGGCGGCGCCGGCTACTACATCTACGAGTCGTGGGACGACTTCGCCAACGACCGCTCGCCGCTGGCATTCGCCATCACGCACGCCAACCGCACCGACCTGAAGCAGGTGTATCCTTCGTTCAACTACATGCAGCACTCGATCTATGCGCAGGACGAACTCTCGATCAGCAACCGTTTCAAGGCCACGATCGGTCTGCGTCTGGAGCTTCCGATCTACCCGTCGGTCGCCGGCAACGAGAACCAGGAATTCACGCAGCTTTTCGCCGACAAGGGCGGCTACAAGACTTCCGACATGCCCAAGGCGCGTCTGAACGTCTCGCCCCGCGTCGGGTTCAACTGGGACATGACCGGCGAGCGCAAGTACATCCTGCGCGGCGGCACGGGCCTCTTCACGGGCCGTCTGCCGTTCGTGTGGATCGTGTCGTCCGTGGGTAACAGCAACTGCATGCAGGCCCAGAACATCCTCTACAAGTATTCGGCGGACAAAGAGGGCAACCGCGTGCCGACCGGCACCGCGATGCCCGGCTTCCACACCAACGTCAACGACATCCTGGCCGACCTCTACGGCGGCACCTTCCAGCAGAAGGATCTGCCCGCTCCGACCCAGCCGACCGTCATGGACAAGCATCTGAAGATGCCGTCGACGTGGAAAACTTCGTTGGCGCTCGACCTGAAGCTCCCGGGCGACGTGAACCTGAACATCGAGGGTATCTACAACAAGGATATCAACTCGGTGGCCGTCACCAAATTGGGCCAGGAGGAAGTCGAGGGCGGCATCCAGCTGCCGGGCGAACCCGAAGCCCGCAAGTTGTGGACGTTGCAGAACGACAAGCAGTTGTACGACAAGCCGGATGCCAAGCCGGGCATTCTCAACAGCAGCAACCAGAGCGTGACCCCCTATCTGATCCGCAATACCGACATCAACGGCTACTACGCCTCCGTGACGGCCCAGCTCTCCAAGACGTGGAACTTCGGTCTCTCGGTGAGCGCCGCCTACACCTACTCCGCTTCGAAGAACGTGATCGACGGCATAGGCGACCAGGTGTCCTCGGCCTACAACACCAACACCTTCTGCCGCAACGGCTCGAACACCCCGGAACTGGGCTACTCGTCCTACGTGTCGCCCCACCGCATCATGGTGAACATCGGCTACCGCCTCACGGCCCCCAAGTCGGCCACGACCTTCGGCCTTTTCTATGAGGCTTACCGTCTGGGCTACATCGGCAGCTTCTCCTATTCGCGCTACTCCTACACCATGGGCAACGTGACGGGCGACGGCGGCGCCGACGTCCTGCTCTACGTGCCGACCCGCGAACAGCTGGACGGCATGACGTTCGCCAAGGAGGGCCAGAAGGAAGCGTTCTGGGAGTTCATCAACCAGGACAAGTACCTCTCGAAGCACATCGGCGAATACACCACGCGCGGCGGCGCCCTGATGCCGTGGCACCACGAACTCAACTTCAAGTTCGCGCACGACTTCTACTTCAACATCAAGGGCAAGCGCAACGCCCTGACCGTGGGCGTCGACGTGAACAACATCGCCAACCTGCTGAACCGCAACTGGGGCAACGTGCAGCAGATCAGCTCCAGCCGTCTGCTTACCTACCAGGCCGATGTCTACACGTTCAACCAGCCGAAGTGGTCGACCGTGGCCAGCTCAGCATCCACGTGGTCGGCTCTGTTGAGCATCCGCTACACGTTCAACTAAACATCCCCTGCGGGATACGACACAAGCAAGCGACCTGCCCTTTCGGGCAGGTCGCTTTTATTTGCAGGCATCCGATTCGTCCGGCAACCGCTCCCTCACTTTCGGCTCGCGCCGCTTTCGAGAATCGACACGATCGAATAGAGCGTGAAGCAGATGGCCCCGAAGCCGGTCAGCACACGGGCCGGCACAAAATATTTGGGTGCGAAAAGCGCCGCTTCAAAAAGGAACGCGGCCATGAAAAGGCATGTCAGGGCCGTCAAGACCGGAATGACCGGTATCCGCTTGGCCAGCGGGAAGTCGGCATGCCAGATTTTGGCCAACAGAATGACCTTGCTCGATATGCTCCAACAAATCAAGGCCAGACCGAAAAGTACGAAGCCGACGAAGTTGATCGGCTGGCCCCGCAGCACGATAAGCATGATAACGCCAAGCGCGAAAGCCAGAAAGCCCATGGCGAGCGCCAGACTCTGCCACCGCGACTTCTCGCGCATGGTATAGCTGCCGCGAATTTGCCGGGCGATGCTGGCGACCAAGCCGATAAGCGCCGTGCAGACGCATGCGATGCCGAACATGACGCTGCCGGCGACGACATGGGCAGGCAAAGTACCCCGCACGAACAACAAGATGCACCACACCCACGCGGCAATGGCGGCCGCAGCGACGATGCCGATCAACGTAGCGGCCTGCCCCACGGAAAAGCCCTGCGGATTGATCGAGAACGACGCATCGGCGGAGTTGCGGGGAATCAACCCGAACCGCGACGACGAGGTAGCGGCCGTCGAGACGCAAACGGTTATCAATCCCAGGCCGCAGACGACATGCCCGGTAGCCAGCGAACCGGCCATGTGCGACGTGAGGATGAAAATGCCGCACACGAACGTAGCCAAAGCGAACGAATAACCGATGGCCGGAAAGATATACTTCGCAGCCTCGTTGTAGGTGCCGATGATCTGCCGGATGATGGTGGCGGCGGTGCAATAGAGCGCCATGCAGATCGAACCCAGGAAAAAGACGACCGGCCCGGCCGTCAGACGGGCCGGATCGGAACCTGCGGTGTAGATGTAAGCCCCGTAAGCGAAGCAGAAGAGCGCCATCGCAAGCGGAATGGCGCGAAAAAGGACGCTGATACCGTGATTCATAATCGTATATGGATTTTCCGGCCCCTTTCGCAAATTCCGGGCCAAGAAGCAAACAGCGGCCGCCGAGGAGAAGCCCGAGGCATCATGGACACAGAATCCGAAGACTCGTTTGTTTTTGCCCTCGCCTTGCACTATCTTTACGGGACAAAATCAGAGTGCGACCATGAAAAACATCGTTTTCGATCTGGGAGGCGTCCTTTTCAACCGCGACAAGAATAAATGCACCCAGGAATTCATCGACTTCTTCGCTTTCATCCGCTCGGAGCCGATGCCCCGGTTCTGGGTGGAGTACGACCGCGGCACCTCCACGCTGGACGAGGTGACCGAGACGCTATGCACCATGCACGGCTGTCCTCGGGCCGAATGCGAAGCCAACCTGCGCCGCTCGATCGACCTGCAAGAACCCATAAAACCCACCGAGCGGCTGATCCGCGATCTGAAAACGGCGGGATACAAACTCTACGTGCTGTCGAACATGTCGCGCGAATTCATCGACTTCCTGCGTCGTTTTCCGGTCTACGAGCTTTTCGACGGCGAAGTGGTCTCGTGCGAAGAAGGCACGGTGAAACCCGAGCCGCGCATCTACGAAATCCTGCTCGAACGCTACGCGCTCGCCCCCGCCGAAACGCTTTTCATCGACGACCGCCCGGCGAACATCGAAGCGGCCGAACGTCTGGGCATCCGGGGGCAGCTGTTCGACAGCCACGACCCGGAAAAGACCTGCAACGAACTGCGAAACATCTTGCTAAAATAGCCGGCCGGCGCCTACCGGCAACAAAAATGCCCATACCGGTTGCGTTCCATAGGTTCAGCCGGCCCGCACAAAAGGTTTCCGACGCTTCGATGGATAAAAAGGCCGTCCGCAGTCGATGAATAAACGGCTTTCCTGCCGCCCGCTTATAAAAGCTCCTGTTCTCCGCTCATAAGATCGCCCCTGCCGCAATTCATGCAGCAGGGGCGATTCTCTTTCTGCGAGGGTTCCCGCTTGCGCGGCACCCGCTACGACCCGAAATTGTCGTAAAGAATGTTTTCGGGCGGCACGCCGAGGCTGTCCAACATCTTGACGACCGACGCGATCATCATCGGAGGACCGCACATCAGATAGATGCACCCTTCGGGTTCCTCGTGGTTCTTGAGGTAGTTCTCGAACAGCACGTTGTGCACGAAGCCTGCCGTATACTTCACGCCGGCGGCATCCGCTTCGGGATCGGGACGGTCGAGCGCCAGATTCATCTTGAAGTTGGGGAAATCCTTCTCGATCTGGTGGAACTCGTCAAGATAGGGCGCCTCCTTCAGCGCACGGGCACCGTACCAGAACGACACGGGGCGCTTGGTCTTCTCGGTCTTGAAAAGGTGCATTATATGGCTGCGCATGGG
>JAIECN010000074.1:7135-8863 GCA_029068505.1 Alistipes sp. | reverse complement strand
CATCCGCTGCCCACCCCCACCACAGTCCTAAATCCCATCCGCAACGAACAGACCGCCCTGCTGCCCGCCATCGAGTTCCGGGGCGAAATCCGGATCGTCGAGCACGAACGCGACATCGCCGCGGCCTGCCAGGACTTGGCGGCCCAGCCTCTGATCGGATTCGACACCGAGACGCGCCCCTCGTTCCGTCCGGGCGTCAGCTACCGCGTGTCGCTGCTCCAGCTCTCCACGCCGCAGCGCTGCTACCTCTTCCGGCTCAACCGCATACCGCTGGCCAAGCCGATCCTGCAACTGCTCGAAAACCGCGATCTGCCCAAAATCGGCGCCGACGTGGCGGGCGACCTGCGCTCGCTGCGGCAGCTGCGCCGCTTCCGCGACGGCGGCTTCGTCGACCTGCAAACCATCGCGCCCCAATGGGGCATCGAAGAAAAGAGCCTGCGCAAACTCTCGGCCATCGTCCTGGGCCAGCGCGTCTCCAAAGCCCAGCGCCTGAGCAACTGGGAAGCCGCCGCGCTGACCGACAAACAACAAATCTACGCCGCGACCGATGCCTGGGTCTGCACCCGCATCTACGAAAAGCTGCTTCGCACTCCGAAAATCTAAAAAGACAGTCCATGATACCGCAAGTTTACCTGCGCAAAGGCAAGGAAGAATCCCTCGCGCGGCGCCACCCCTGGATCTTCTCCGGGGCCATCGACTACATCAAAGCCGAGGAGGAGTCCCAGATCGCCGAAGGGGCGCTGGTCGAGGTCTACACCCATTCGGGCGACTTCATCGCCCAGGGACACTACCAGATCGGCTCGATCGCCGTGCGGGTGCTCACGTTCGAACGCGAAACCATCGACCAGGCCTGGTGGAACCGCCGCATCGCCGTGGCGCGCGACGTGCGCCGCACGCTGGGGCTGACCGACGATCCGCAGACCACGTGCTACCGGCTCGTGCACGGCGAGGGCGACTCGCTGCCGGGGCTGGTCGTGGACATCTATGCCACCACGGCCGTCGTGCAATGCCATTCGGTAGGCATGTACCGCGCGCGCCGCGAAATCGCCGAAGCCATCGCCGCCGCCTACGGCGACCGCATCACGGCCATCTACGACAAATCGTCGCAGACGCTCCCCTACAAGGCCGACCTGGGAGCCGTCGACGGCTATCTGCGAGGCAGCTCCGACCATGCGTCGCAGGTGGTGCTGGAGCATGGCGAAAAATTCACGGTCAACTGGGAAAAGGGCCAGAAAACGGGCTTCTTCCTCGACCAGCGCGAAAACCGCGAACTGGTCAAGCGCTACGCCAAGGGGCGCACCGTGCTGAACACCTTCTGCTACACGGGCGGCTTCTCGGTATATGCCCTCTCGGGCGGTGCCAAGGAGGTCTGCTCGGTGGATTCGTCGGAACGGGCCGTGGCGCTGGCCACCGAAAACATGCGTCTGAACTTCGGCGACGGGGCGCCCCACACCGAAGTGGCGGCCGACGCCGTGGAGTATCTGCGCGACATCGGCGACAAATACGACCTCATCATCCTCGATCCGCCGGCGTTCGCCAAGCACCACAAGGTGCTGGGCAATGCCATGCAGGGCTACAAGCGCCTCAACGCCCGCGCGCTGTCGCAGATCAAGCCCGGCGGCATCCTTTTCACGTTCTCGTGCTCGCAGGCCGTTTCCAAGGAACTTTTCCGCACCACGGTATTCTCTGCTGCCGCCATCGCCGGCCGCAAGGTGCGCATCCTCCACC
>JAIECN010000074.1:0-7125 GCA_029068505.1 Alistipes sp. | reverse complement strand
CCTCCACCAACTGACCCAGCCCGCCGACCACCCCATCAACATCTACCACCCCGAGGGCGAATACCTCAAGGGACTGGTACTTTACGTGGAATAACGACACCGTAACGGTTGCTTTCGGAACATCCCGCCCGGGAGGCTCCTGTGTCCGGAGTATCCCCGATCGGAGCGGCCCGTTTGGTGCGCCCCGCCCGAAACACAAAAAACGGCCCGGCATGCGAGTGCCCTACCCGAAACAACCTCGCGCGAACAGCGAACGCCCTCCTGGAGCAATCTCACGTCCGCCCCTAACGTCCGAGAGACCTCTACATGCAAGGCCCCAAACCGGCTTCGACATAAAAAAAGTCATGCTGAAAATTCAGCATGACTTTTTTATCGGATCGCACCCCTGCTATTTCTTCCGCGCCCGCTGCTGGGCCTCCTGCTGACGCAGAAGCTCCTCGTAGCGCTGCTGGAATTTCGATTTCTTGCCTTTCGATTTCTTGGCCGCATTGGCATCCATGATGGCCTGGATCTTCCCGTCGTCCACCATCCGGCGGATGACGAGCGTCTGACCGATCGTCAGCAGGTTCGAAAGCAGATAGTAGTAGCACAGACCGCTCGCATAGTCGTTGAACCAGAAAAGCAGCATGAGCGGCATCATGTAGACCATCATGAACTTCATGCCTGCCATCTGCGGCTGCGACGAAGCCGTCTGCTGGTAGTTATAATAGGAATAGGCGAAAGTCGAGAGACACATCAACAGCGCGAACAACGACACATGATCGCCATAGAACGGAATCGAGAACGGCAGATTCAAGATGCTGTCGTACGACGAGAGGTCGTGCGCCCACAAGAACGGCTGCTCGCGCAACTCGATCGACGCCGGGAAGAACCGGAACATAGCGATGAGGATCGGGAACTGGATCAACATAGGGATGCACCCGCCCATCGGGTTGATGCCCGCTTTCTTGTAAAGTTCCATCGTCGCCTGCTGACGCTTCATCGCATCCTCCTGCTTGGGATATTTCTTCGCCAGCTCGTCCACCTGGGGCTTGATGAGGCGCATCTTGGCCATCGAAACATAGCTCTTATAGGTCAGGGGCGAGATGACCAGACGGATGAGCACCGCCAAGATCAAGATGATGATGCCGAAGCTGCCGATGTAGTTGCGCAAGAAGTCGAACACCGGGATCACGCACCAACGGTTGATCCATCCGATGATGCCCCATCCCAGCGGGATGAGCCGTTCGAGCGCTGTTTTCTGTCCGTCGACCTCCACCTTGCGCAGGATCGAATACTTGTTGGGGCCGAAGTAGAACGCGAAGTCGTACCCCTCGGTCTGCGGCGTATAAGGCACGGCCATCTGCGCCTTAAACTCCTTGACATAGCCGCTGCCGGGCTGCGCCGTAGCGAACGAGAGATTCGCATACGAAACATTCTGCGGCGCGATGAACACCGACGAGAAAAACTGCTGCTTGAAAGCCACCCAGTTGACCGCCGTCGCGACGTTCTTCGACTTCTCGCCGTCGCTCATCGACAACTCCTCGATCGAGCTTTCACCGGGGAAACGGTAAGCCACCGTGGTGTACATGTTTTCGTTCTTGAAGCCGCGCTCGTTCTGGTAGGAGGCGTTGGCCCACTGGATGCCGATCGAGGTCTGGTTGGTCATCTCGGGCGCCATGCCGACCAGCCGCACGTCGAAGTCCACCAGGTAGTCGCGCTGGGGCGTGCGGCTATCGTAGATGCGGTATTCATACTCCAGCCACGCACCCGCCCCCACGGGCAGGCGCATCACGACCGACTGCGCCCCCTCGGCCGTCCGGGTCACGGGCTGCGTCTCGAACGTGTAGTCCATCGTATTGACCGGCACGTCGTTCGTCCCGTTCTTCACATAGAACGTCAGCGCAAAACGGGCGCTCGCCGGATCGAACAACTCGACCGGCACGCTGCGTTCGCCGCGCGGCGCATAGCGGGTGTAGTCCTTGAGCGTCACGCCGGCGATCTGTCCGCCGCGGGTCGAGAAACGCACCGTCATGACGTCGTTCTCCACCGCGAATTCTTCGACCGCGGCTTCAGCTGCGGCTGCCAAATAGCCGCCCAGCTGCGACACGCGACGCGCATGCGCGGTCTCGGCAGCCGCACCGGAGGCTTCCGCGATCTCCGCAGTCGCCGCCACCGCTTCGCCGGCAGGCGGCACTTCGGGTTTCGACGCTGCGGCTACCGAATCCTGGTAAGCCTGCCAGACGGCCAGCTCCTCTTGATATTTCTTCTGTTCCTGGCTGTTGAAGTAGGCGAATCCCGCAAAGAGAAGCGCCACGACAGCAATGCCGATGATCGATTTCTTATCCATGTAGTTCCAAAGATTTTATTTTTTCTGCCCATCGTACGCGAGGGCTGCCGCCACGAACGCCACGAAGAGCGGCGAAGGGCTTTGCACCGTACTCTTATACTCCGGATGGTACTGCGTACCCACGAACCAGGGGTGGTTCTCCACCTCGACGACCTCCACCAGATTGGTGTCGGGGTTCACACCCACGGCTTTCATGCCTGCCGCCTCGAACTGCTCCAAGTAGTCGCTGTTGAACTCGTAGCGGTGGCGGTGGCGCTCCGAGACGTTCAGCTTCCCGTAGGCCGCGGCCACTTTCGAACCTTTCTTCAACTGGCACGGATAGGCGCCCAGACGCATCGTGCCGCCCTTGGCCGTGATCCCTTTCTGCTCCTCCATCAGGTCGATCACCGGATGGGGCGTGGCATCCATCTCGCTCGAATTGGCATCGGCGATACCCAGCACGTTGCGCGCGAACTCGATCACGGCGCACTGCATGCCCAGGCAGATGCCCAGGAAGGGGATTTTGCTCTCGCGGGCGAAGCGCACCGCCTCGATCTTGCCCTCGATGCCGCGGTTGCCGAAGCCCGGGGCCACCAGGATGCCGGCCATCTTGCCGAGCTGGGCCTCGACGTTGTCACGGCTGATTTTCTCGGAATTGACGTAGCGCAACTTCACCTTGCAGTCGTTCATCGCACCGGCGTGCACGAACGATTCGCAGATCGACTTGTAGGCGTCGGGCAGCTCGGTATATTTACCCACCAGAGCGATTTCCACCTGCCGGGAGGGATGTTTCACACGCTCCACGAAGTCGCTCCAGGCCGCCATGTCGGGTTCCTGCTCCGAACGGAGGTTCAGCTTGTCGAGCACCACCTCGTCCAGATGCTGCGCGTGCATGCGCAGGGGCACTTCGTAGATCGTCGGCACGTCGATCGACTCCATCACGGCGTTGGCGTCGACGTTGCAGAACAGTGCCACCTTGCGCCGCAGGTTGGTCGTCAGCGGACGCTCGGTGCGCAGCACCAGGATGTCGGGCTGCAAGCCGTTCTCCAGCAAGGCCTTGACCGAATGCTGCGTAGGCTTGGTCTTCAGCTCGCCCGATGCCGCCATGTAGGGGATCAGGGTCAGATGCACGAGCGCCGAATTGCGCGACCCGAGCTGGTAGCGCAGCTGACGCACCGATTCGATGAACGGCAGCGACTCGATGTCGCCCACCGTGCCGCCGATCTCCGTGATGATGACGTCGTATTTCTTCGTCTGGCCGAGCAGCTGGATACGGCGCTTGATTTCGTCCGTGATGTGGGGAATCACTTGCACCGTCTTGCCTAAATACTCGCCCTTGCGCTCCTTCTCGATCACGCTTTTGTAGATCTTGCCCGTCGTCACGTTGTTGGCTTTCGACGTCGGATGGTTCGTGAAGCGTTCGTAGTGGCCCAGATCGAGGTCGGTCTCGGCACCGTCTTCCGTCACGTAGCATTCGCCGTGTTCGTAAGGGTTCAGCGTCCCCGGGTCGACATTGATGTAGGGGTCGAGTTTCTGGATCGTTACCGAATAGCCGCGCGCCTGCAACAGCCGGGCGATCGAGGCCGAAATGATTCCCTTGCCCAACGAGGAGGCCACGCCGCCCGTCACGAATATGTACTTGGGTTTAGTCAGTTTCATTTATCTTCTTGTTTGTCGTTGTTTGCGTTTTTCTGCTCCTCGGCGGCCTGGCGGTCCAGCAATTTTACTTTCTCGACCGTCGCCGCGATCTCCTCGCGCATGCGCGCGATCTTCGACCGGACGTCCGCGATCAGCGCCTCGGCGCCTTTCGAGCGGGCGAAGAACCCGATGTTGTTCTCCAGCTGGGCCGCCTCCTGTTCGAGCTGACGCACGCGGTTGCAAAGCCGTTCGCGCTCCGAACGCACCTTCTTCTCGCCCGCCGACCGCAGGGCGGCGGCCTTCTCGCGGAAGCGGTTCATCGAGCGGTCGCGCTCCGAGCCGCGCAGGGCCGCGAACAACTCGTCGACCACCGCCTTGTAGCGCTTCTGCACCGCCTCTTTTTGCTTGATGGGCACGAAGCCGATCTCGCCCCAGCGGCGCTGGAAGTCGCGGATCGTCTCATAGCCCCCGGCAGCGACATCCGCCGCAGCCATTTCGTCCAGCAGGACGAGTTTCTTTTGCAGGTTCTCTTCGTATTCGTTGTTTTCCGATGCGAAATGGGCGCTCTTGCGCTCGAAGAACTTGTCGCAGGCCGTGCGGAAGCGTTTCCACACCGCATCCGCATGGCGGCGCGACACGGCGCCGACCTCTTTCCAGCGGGCTTGCAGGGCGATCAGCTCGTCGGTCGTCTTCTTCCAGTCCTCGCTGTTCATCAGCGCCTCGGCCGCCTCGCACAATTCGTTCTTGAGCTGCAAATTGCGATCCATCTCGGCTTTGAAACCCTCGTAGAAGCGGCGCTTGCACTCGAAGAACTTGTCGCAGGCCGCGCGGAAGCGTTCGTAGATGCGGTTGTTGTCTTTCTTGGGCGCGAAACCGATGGTTTTCCACGTCTTCTGGATTTCCAGAAGCCGCTCGCTGGCGCGGTTCCACTCCTTGCGGGAAACGAGCGGCTGCGCCGCCAGCTCCTCCGTCGCCGCACACAGTTCGGTTTTCAGCTCCAGGTTCTTCTGCTGTTCGGCCTTCAGCGCTTCGAAATATTCTTGGTGCTGCTTGTTGATGCGCGTCGACGCCTCCTTGAAACGCTCCCAGAGCGTCTCCTTGTATTCATTGGCCACCGGCCCCGTCTCGCGCCACTCGTCGTGCAGCTTCTGCAACTTGCGGAACGCCTCCACGATCGACGGCTCCAACACCAGCGCCTCGGCCGCCTCGCACAAGGCGATCTTGTGTTCGTAGTTCTTTTTCAGATCGAGGTCGCGCAGCTCCTTGTTGATCTTGATGAAGCCGTAGAAGTTCTCCACTTGCAGGTTGTAGTTCTCCCACAAATCCTTGACGTTGGCCTGGGGCACCATGCCGGTCTCTTTCCAGCGGGTCTGCAACTCGCGGAACTTGTTGAACGTATGGTTGAGCGTCTCGTCCGAGCCGACCAGCTCCTTGAGTTCTTCGATGATCCCCAGCTTGACCTGCAAGTTGCGCTCCTGCTCCGCTTCGAGACCGGCCAGGAACTCGTCGCGGCGGCGGCGATACTCCTTGAACAACTCCTTGAGCCGGGTCTCGGCGTCGTCCGCCGTCGGCACGAACTCCTCCTCGGCCCCGCCCTGGGCCACGAAAGCCCGGCGCGCCGTCTCGACCTCGGCCCGGCGCATGCGGTAGAAAGCGATCTTCAGCGCCTCCACTTCCCGGCGGATCGACTGCACGGGCCGCTCTTCAAGCATGCGTGCAAATTCGGCCAGCAGTCCGTCCTTGTTTTCAGCCTTGAAAAGAGGTTCCGCCGATTCCCCGGCAGCCGATTCTCCGGCTTCGGCCTCCTCGGCCGTCTCGCCCTCGATCTCCAACCCTGCGTCACGGGCCGCCAGCGCGGCATCCTCCTCCGAGAAATCGACCTCGACATCCGCCGCATCCCCGTCCGTTCCCGACTCTGCGGCTTCGGCCGTTTCGGCAACATCGCACGGCCGTCCGGCACGTGCAGGAGAGGCGCCGGCCGCAAGGTCGGCAGAAGGTTCTTCCGACGCGGACTCCGCCTGCGCGGCATCCGTCCGGGGTGCGGACTGCAATTCTTCAGCCCCAAGGCTGACATGCTCCTCGGGAGCATGGAGGGTCGGTTTTTCAGTGGCCATTTCGATAGCGATTTTAGTGTGTTTACACTACGGAAACATATGAATCCTGCAAATATAACCATTTTTCCCATGACGGCGAACGATTTCCACGGAAAATTCGTATCTTCGCATGAAACATCCGGAACGCTCCGGACACAACAACCAACCGCCACCCATGAACCACCGCATCCTGCTGGTCGACGACGAACCCGACATCCTCGAATTCGTGCGCTACAACCTCCTCAAGGAGGGCTACGAGGTCTTCACGGCCTGCAACGGCGCCCAGGCGCTCGAAACGGCCGCCGCCTGCCGGCCCCACCTCATCCTGCTCGACCGCATGATGCCCGTCATGGACGGCGCCGAGACGTGCCGCGCCATCCGGCGCGATCCGCAGCTCAAGCAGACGATGGTCGTCTTCCTCTCGGCCCTGGGCGAGGAGGAGCAGCAGCTCACCGGCTTCGACGTCGGAGCCGACGACTACCTGACCAAACCCATCCGCATGAAACTGCTCGTCAGCCGTGTGAAAGCGATCCTCAACCGCATCGACGCCCGGAGCGCCGCAGCCCCTGCCGCCCCCGGACTGACCATCGACCGCGAACGCTACACCGTCTGCTGCGACGGCCGCGAAATCGCCCTGCCGCGCAAGGAATTCGCCCTGCTGGAGCTGCTGTGCTCGTCGCCCGGGAAGCTGGTCTCCCGCGAGGAAATCTATGCCAAGATATGGGGCACGCAGGTTGTCGTCGGCGACCGCACGATCGACGTGCATATCCGCAAACTGCGCCAGAAAATCGGCGAGCAGCGCATTACCACGGTCAAGGGCGTCGGCTACCGCTACGAACCGTAGCAAAAAACAGCTTCCAGCAAAACCGAGATATCCTATTTCGACACTGCAACTCCGAGACAGCGGCTTCCGCCCCGCACCTCCGAGACACCCTATTTCAGCACTGCCCCCCCATTCCGGCCCTGCAACCCCGCAGCCGTCAAAAAAACGCCCGACCGCACAAGCATCACCGCTTACGGAACAGCATCGTCGTCGACCGGTCACTTATACACATCAGACGCTGCAGCAGAATAGGATAGTGTTGA
>JAIECN010000073.1 GCA_029068505.1 Alistipes sp. | reverse complement strand
CAGCGTCGTGATCAAGTCCAGGAAGCCGCCGGCGGCTGCGCCGTGGTGCGCGGTCGGTCTTTTCGCTGCGGGCCTGCTGCCGTCGGCTGCCCTACAGATGGAGTGGCCTTTCTTCCTTTTCGAGATACTGCTTGTTGCGATGCTTTTCTGCGTCGGCATGATAACGCCGCTGGGAATCACCTTGGCGCTGAATTCGGTGACAGAACATCGGGGTATCGCCTCTGCCCTGCTGGGGGCGCTGCCGTTCCTGCTCGGCGGCATCGTTGCACCCTTGACCGGACTCGGGAACATGATACGTTCCATGACCATCCTTGTCCTGCTGTGTTCCGCCGTCTGCGTAGGACTTTATTTCTGTTCGCGCAGGTGGGACTATTCGATGCCGGAAAGTTGATTCCGCCCCTTGCCGAGCTACACGGCCTGCGGCCGCGAACTCCGGCGTCGGATTCGGAAATCGGCCTCTCGGACGCCTATGCGGGCGGTTTTTTCAAAATACCGATTTTTTGGTATTGTCCGTTTCGGGATTGTTGGGTTCTTTTGCACCTGTAAAACAGCGCGTAGTGTTCGATCACGTAAGTCCAGCTGATTTAGTGATCGAACACTTTTTTTGCACCATACCCGAACCGAACATGACGAATAAAAAGAACGTATGGACGATCTGTCTGCTGATGCTGTACACCCTTGCGGTGTCGGCACAGGAAGAGAAACCCGCTCTGTCGGGCAAGGTCATCTCGAACGAGAAAAAAGAAGTGGCTTTCGCCACCGTCTGCCTCAAAGGAACCGCGTACGGATGCTCTACCGACGAGCAAGGCATGTATCATCTGCATGCTCCGGCCGGAAAATATACGCTGGCCGTTTCGGCCGTAGGCTATGAACCGGTCGAAAAGCCCGTGACGCTCGGCGGCGAACGGATGAAGATGAACATCGTCCTGGCCGAAGCTGAAATCCGGATGGACGAAGTGGTGGTGATGGCGACGGGTGTCGGACGGGTCAGGAAATCGCCTTTCAATGCAGTGGCGGTGGACACCAAGGAACTGCAAAACACGACCAAAAACCTCGGCGACGCGCTGGCCAAGGCTCCGGGGCTGAAACTGCGCGAATCGGGCGGCGTAGGTTCGGACATGTCGCTCATGCTCGACGGATTCAGCGGCAAACATGTCAAGGTCTTCATCGACGGAGTGCCGCAGGAGGGCGTGGGCCAATCGTTCGGACTGAACAACATCCCCGTGAGCTTCGCCGACCGAATCGAAATCTACAAAGGCGTGGTGCCTGTGGGCTTCGGCACGGATGCCATCGGCGGCGTGGTGAACATCGTCACGAACAAGCGGCGCAAGGGTTGGTTTCTCGATGCCTCCTACTCCTACGGCTCGTTCAACACGCACAAATCCCATGTCGATTTCGGGCAAACGCTGGAAAACGGATTCACCTACGAAATCAACGCATTCCAAAACTATTCGGACAACGACTACCATGTGAACTCACCGGTGGAAGATTTCGAGACCGGGCGCATCGACCGCGACAAGAAAATACGCGTGAAACGCTTCAACGACACCTACCACAATGAAGCGGTCATCGGAAAAATCGGCGTAGTGGGCAAGAAATGGGCCGACCGGCTGATGCTGGGCTTCACCTACTCGCACATGTACAAGGAGATACAGACCGGCGTGCGGCAAGAGATCGTCTACGGCGAGAAGCACCGCAAGGGACGCGCGCTAATGCCGTCGTTCGAATATGCCAAACGCAATCTGTTTACCGAAGGGCTGGATGTGGCGCTGACGGCCAACTACAACGACGATGCGACGACGAACATCGACACTGCGTCGTACAAATACAACTGGCTGGGCGAAAGCGCCCTGCTCAACTCGCCGGGCGAGCAATCGCTGCAACATGCGCGGGCGCACAACCGCAACTGGAACGGCACGGCGACGGTGCACTACCGCATCGGCCGGGCGCATACGCTGACCTTCAACCATGTGCTGTCCGACTTCCGCCGGTCGAACACGTCGCTGCTGACCAAAGAAGCCGTGACGGATCCTATCGACAAACACACCCGAAAGAACATTTCGGGTCTCTCCTACAGATACATGCCGACGAACAAATGGAACCTCTCCGTCTTCGGCAAATACTACCGCCAGTCCGTAGCAGGCCCCGTGGCCACGACCTCGACGCAGGAAAACTACGAACGCACCTCGCACACGATCGATTTCTGGGGCTACGGAGCCGCAGGCACCTATTTCATCCTGCCGGGGCTGCAAGCCAAACTCTCCTACGAAAAGGCATGCCGTCTGCCGACCATCGAGGAGATGTTCGGCGACGAAGACCTCGAAACGGGCGACATCGGCATCAAACCCGAACGAAGCGACAACCTGAATTTCAACCTCAGCTATACGCAGAACTTCGGCCGACACGCCCTCTATGCGGAAGGCGGACTGGTCTACCGCCGCACGCACGACTACATCCAACGCAGCATCGCGTCGATGAGCGGAGGCAAATATGCAGCGGCCTATGTCAACTACGGCAACGTTGTGACCAAAGGATACAACGTTTCCCTGCGTTACGGCTTCGCCCGCTGGTTGAGCGTGGGCGGCAATTTCACCAAGATGAACGTCTGCGACAACATGAAGACGGCGATGGGCAGCACGGCACCCAACATCAACTACAAGGAACGCATCTCGAACCTGCCGTATCTGTTCGCCGACTCGGATATAACGCTCTCCTGGCGCAATCCGGGCGGCAAAGAGGGCGTGGTGAGCCTGACCTACGACAACCAATATCTGCACAGCTTCACCTACTACTCGACCAACATCGGAGCCAACAAGGGCGACTACGTGATTCCCGACCAGTTCGCACACAACCTGTCGCTGACCTACAGCATCCGGCACGGCCGCTACAACTTTTCGGTCGAGTGCCGCAACTTCACCGATGAACGGCTCTACGACAACTTCAGTCTGCAAAAGGCCGGCCGCGCTTTCTACGGAAAGATCCGCATCCATTTCGGAGAATAAGACACTTCAACAATCAACAAATAAAATTATGATTATGCAAAGAAACTATTGGAAAAAGATGCCGCTCGCCATGCTGCTGGCGGCAGCAACGGCATGTTCTACCGACGAGGGGACGCCCGCAAGGCCGAATACGGGAACCGGAGAAAACTTCGTACTCGCCACCTCCGTGCAGGACGGCGACAAGACGGCCAACGTGCTGCTGACAGCGGCACGGCTCGACGAAGGGTCGGTATCGGCCATAGGCAACGGTCTGGTGAACGACGGCGCTACGGAGTGGGTATTCTACAAAGAAAAGTACCTCTATGCCCTGACCTACAACCAAGGAAATGCCGGAACGACACGCTCGTATGTCCTGGGCGGCGACGGACAGATGTATGCTCGTCCGGCAGAGTACAAAGTGAGCCGGTTCACCTCTTTCGGCAAATATGGGCGGTATATCATCTCCGCATCGACGGGCGACGGCCTGGCTGCATATGCCGATGAAAACGGCAACTTGCCGAAGATGTTTCTGCTGACCTACCTCGATGCGGAAGCCGAGACGGCCGCGTCGAGCGATTCGCAGAACAAGGAGGCCTACATGTCGGAAAACTTCCTGGGCAACGGCGAATACGCGATGCTCTCCGGCTTTCTGGAATCGGACGGCAAACTTTACAGTGCGGCCGTCGGCATGGGCTTGAGCGCCTACGGTTCGGCGGCCGAAGGCGGCAAAAACATCCGCCCCGGCTTCGAGGATCTGGTGAAGACCGAGAGCGGCGGATCGGGCGGCGGCGCCTACCAGAAAGGCGAACTTTCGGGCACGCAGTATCCCGACGAATGCTGGGTCGCCGTATTCGACAACGAAACGCTGGAGGGCAAGAAACTGATCAAGACCGACAAGATCAGCTATGCCTGCGGCCGTTACCGCTCGCAGTATTACCAGACGATCTGGGCGGCCGACAACGGCGACATCTATGTCTTCTCGCCCAGCTATGCGAAGACGCTCGCCGATGCGCGCCAGCGCACAACGCTGGATGCCGGAGTCGTGCGCATCAAGGCCGGGGCGGACGATTTCGACCCCGACTACTATTGCAACATAGAGGCGCAGAGCGGCGGCGTATCGTTCCTCCGCTGCTGGCCCGCGGGCGGCAACCGCTTCCTGC
Source organism: Alistipes sp. (assembly GCA_029068505.1). Lineage (GTDB taxonomy): Bacteria > Bacteroidota > Bacteroidia > Bacteroidales > Rikenellaceae > Alistipes. The sequence goes on along the minus strand of JAIECN010000073.1, from coordinate 4,706 downwards.
TGCGCATGTATGACCGCTCCTTCTCGCAGTCGGGTACTCCCGTGGCCAACAGGCTTGCCGTGTTCGACGGAGAGAGCGGCCGGCTGACCTTCGTGACGGGGCTGCCTGACGCCGAAACCATTTCGGACTTCGGCAAGACACCGTATGTAGAGGGCACGCATGTCTACATGCCGGTGATGACCTCGGACGGCTACCCTGCCCTTTACCGGATCGATCCGGCGACAGCAACGGCGACCAAAGGTCTGGTAATGGAAGTCGCCGCAGCGACGGCCGTCGGGAAACTTTTGTCGGAGAACTGATCGCAACCGCACCATGACTGCAAAGAAATTATACCGGAAACTGCACTTGTGGCTCTCCGTGCCGTTCGGCCTCTTCATCGCGCTGATCTGTTTTTCAGGCTCCATGCTGGTGTTCGAACGGGAGATCACCGAAATGTGCTGCCCCGAACTCTACTTTGTCGAAGAAGTCGGGGGAAAACCGCTGCCGATCGACCGGCTGCTGGAACAAGTCGCCGCCGCATTGCCCGACAGCGTCTCCGTCACGGGGGTGACCATTCCCTCCGATGCGGGACGCACCTGGCAGGTGGGCCTTTCCAAGCCGCGCCGGGCTTCGCTCCAGGTCGATCCCTATACGGGCCGGATCAAGGGGAGCACGACGCGTCTGCCCTTCTACGGCACGATGTTCCGCCTGCACCGCTGGATGATGGGATCGTCGTCGGGCGGCGGCAAGATGCTGGTAGGTATCAGTACGCTGATGCTCGTCGTTATCCTGATCACCGGCCTGCTGATGTGGCTTACGAACCGCAACAAGCCGCTGACTCAAAGCCTGAAAATCGGTTTCACCAAAAGTTGGCCGCGCTTCTGGCACGACCTTCATGTAGCCGGAGGCATCTATGCCACGATCTTTCTGCTGGCGCTGGCGCTGACAGGTCTCACATGGTCGTTCTCGTGGTACCGTACGGGATTCTACAGAACGTTCGGAGTCGAGACAACGGCCGACGGCGGCCACGGGACACCGCAAAAGACCCCGCCTGCAAACGGACAGCAAGGGACACGCGGTAATCGCAGCGACGCCCGCACGGAACACCCCGATGCTGCAGCATCCCGCACCTCCCGCCGTGGCGAGGGAGGCCAAAGCCACGAAAATGCGGGCCGGCCGGAGCAGCAAGCCCCGCACAAGCATGCCCCCTACGCCCATTGGCAGGAAGTGTATGAGCATCTGGCGCAAGCCCATCCCGGCCACCGGCAGATCGTTCTCTCCGACGGGTCGGCGAGCGTCGTCCCCGCAGGACGAACGAGCCTTCGCTCCGGCGACCGCTTCGACTTCGACCGGCAGGGCCGGATCACGTCCGTGACACCCTATGCCGATCAAGACAAGGCGGCCAAGGTGCGCAGCGGCGTCTATACGGTCCACGTCGGCAGCTGGGGCGGCCTGACGACCCGTATACTGACATTCCTTGCCGCTCTGCTGGGAGCCATGCTGCCTCTGACGGGATATTACCTCTGGATCCGACGGCTTGTCAAAAGAGGCTCGCACCGCCGCGACGAAGCCTGACGGCATGTCCGGAGTCCGTTCCGCAAAAAAAGAGATGGGAAAATCTTTCCCATCTCTTTTTTCTTCTTGCTGGAGTAGGTTCAGACCCGCAGTTTCAACCCCGCAAGAATGGTGTCCGGCCTGAACGAAAAGACCGAGGCCATCTCTCCTGCCATGCAGAAGCCGCATTGGTCGCACTTGTCGGTGCCGTCGCCTACACAGAGTCCCCGACTGCCGTCGGGATACACGAAATCGGTCACCCAGCAACGACGCACGAACTTGTTCGTTTTCATCAACTTCAACCCCGATACCGAATTCATGATCGGATAACCGCTTTTCTTGCAGGCTATTACCTTGTCAATGATCTCGGCCCGTCGATCCATGTCCAAAGCAAGGTATTCCGTGCCTTCGAACGGAGTGTGGAAATTGATCGATATGCACTCGATCGCCGGGTTATTTTTAGCGTACTCTATGGTATCGCACACGGCCGCATGGTTCAAGGTGTTGACCACCATATTGACGCACAGATGCTTGTGCCCGCACTCGGTGATATTCTTTTCCAACTTGGCGAAAGTGCCTTTTCCGCGCACCTCCTCGTGGTAGGCGCCCGCGCCGTCGAGACTCACCCATATGGAATCGGCATGCGAACCGGCAAAAGGCAGCTGGGCGTTGGTCGTGATGGTGCAAGAGAAGAAGCCGATTTGCTTCGCCAGGTCGATCAAGTCGTTTATGCCCTTGTCGCCGTCTTTCCATATCATCACCTCGCCGCCTTCGAAATCGACGAATCGCGAACCTGCATCGTACGACTTTTGAAGATGGCCGCGCACCTGCTCGTAGGTCATGTTGTGCGGATTTTTCAGCTCGTAGACACTGCAATGCTTGCACCTCAAGTTGCAGATGTCCGAAATGAACAGCACGGTCTGCAAAGGCGCCCGGCGCCCGAAAATACGGGCCTTGATGAACCACAAGCCCAGATAAAACAACTTTTTCATAATTTATCCGAAAATCAAGTGCACGACGATCAAGATGACGCAGAACATGGTCACGATGTTGCGGGCCGTCAGCCAACGGAGCATGAACCAGTCGATTCCGGCCTGGCGGAATCGCTCGAAGTCGCCCATCGGCCCCTGCCAGAACTTCGGTTCTGCGGGTCTCTCCCGATGACCGACGAAATCGTTCAACGACCCTACGAGCCAAAGCGAAACGGGAGCGACGACCAAAACGACCAGATAGGCAGGATGCAGCTGCCCGAGCACGACACCGAGCGCAACCAGCGCATAGGGCAAGATGTTCAACAACGCCGACAAGATCATCTGCCCCCTGGCGGAACCCATGAGGTGGGCCATGGTCTTCTTGCCCATCTTCTTATCCGGAACGGCATCCAGCACCGAATGCGAATAGACGATGTTCGCGACCAGCATGCCTACGGCCGACGACAGCCAGACGATGCGCCCGCCGACGAACCCCGTAATGGCATAATGCACACCGGTCATCAGCAACGGCCCGAACATGACGAATATCGCCAGCTCGCCCAATCCCCGGAAACCGAGTTTCAACGGCCCGCCCGAGTAAGAGACACCGATCAAGAGGGCGGCCGATATCCACCACAGGACGCCCCACCCTCTGACAGCGACGACCACGGCACCCATCGAAGCGGCGAGCGACAACATGGCAGCGACCGCACGGAGCAACTGCGAGCAGGTGGCTTCTCCCGATGTCAAATAAGGATATTTCACGATCCGGCCTCTGAATCCCTCGTTGGCGACCTTCTGCCTTGCCTCTGCCGAGCCGACCTTGAAGTCGAACCCGGCATCGAGGAGGTTGAGAGCAAGGTGCAGGAACATGACGCCGACCACCGAAGCCGCGGCGGCGACGCCGTTGAATTCGCCGGCTCCGCAGGACAAGGCTACAGCCGTGAGTGCCGGCAACAACGACTGCGGAAGCGAAATCGGCCGGGCATTCTGGAACCAGAAACGTATGGATGCAACCATAAAAATGATCTTAAAATTAAGACCGTAAAGATAGATGTTTGCCACAAAATTTCAAAGTCTTCGACGTTTTAGCGGATTTTTATGTAAATTCACCCGGCGAACCGGAAACCTCCCGAATCATGGCAGATAACTATTTGGAGAAAAAGATGGAAGAATACCGCCTGCGCCCCGCCGCGGGCCAGGCGAGACCCCAGGCGACGTTGAGCCGCCTGCTGCTGAAAAACCGCAGCCACCGGGGCTACGACACGGGATTCATCGTGCGCGAAGACCAACTTCGCCACATCATCGAAGTGAACGCCTGCATCCCCTCGGCCCGCAACCAACAAGCGCTGCGCTTCCGTCCGGTACTTGCAGACGAAGCCGCCAAGGTGACGCCCCTCGTGCGTCTGGGCGGGGCGCTGCCGGAACTCCGCCTGCCTCTGCCGGGCACGGAACCCAACGCCTACATCATCGTGTGCTCGACGGTCGCAGAAGATCGCTACATAGACATCGACTTGGGCATTTCGGCCCAAAGCATGCTGCTGCGGGCCGTCGAACTGGGGCTGAACGGCATCTGCATCGGTGCGTTCGACAGAGCGAAGATCGCCGAGACGTTCGGGCTGCAATGGGAACCGGTGCTGATTCTTGCGATCGGCAAGGGGGTCGAACGGATCGAACTGGAGGAGATCGGCGCGGACGGCGACCGCAACTATTATCGGGAAAACGGAGTGCACCGGGTGCCGAAAATCCGCGCAGAAGAACTGATCATCAAATGATTCGGCCGGGCCGAAGCAAAAAACATGAAATTCCCTGCGGCAATCGATTGCCGCAGGGAATTTTCGAACAAGGGAGAAGTTCCGGGCACCTATTTGCCGGACAAGACCTTGCCCAATGCCTGGGCGGCACGCGAACCGGCCTGCTCGCCGACCCGCGTCTGCAACGTGACGACGAAATGCTGCAACTGCGCCTCGGTCAACCCGACGTTCAAGCAAACGGACAAATGCGAAGCGAGCTGCGGCTCCAGTCCCTCGACGGCCGCCAGCGCGCCGATCGTAGCCAACTCACGGCTCTGGTAATCGAGGTTGTCGCGGGCGAAAATATCGCCGAAAAGGTGGGATTGCAGATAATGGTTGATGATCGGTGCGAAGTCGAACACTCCGCCCTCGACCGGATGTCCGACCAGCTCGGTCTGAACCCGGCGGC
>JAIECN010000072.1 GCA_029068505.1 Alistipes sp. | reverse complement strand
TTATATGAGACAGGGGCGGCAGTGGCTCGGGGCGGGGCGGGGAAATGAACTGCGGCTCCTCGAACTGCGGCTCGGGCCGGATATCGGAATCGGGCGCCAACCCGGCCGAAGCGACCGGGGCGGCATCGGAAACGCGGCGCACAACCTGCGGCGCCTGAACGCCCTGCGACTGTTCTTCGGCAGCGAAAGGTTCCTCGGAAAACGGCTCCTCGAAGAAAGGATCGGCTTCCGGATCGCTGCCCTGCGTCGCGACCCGATGCTTGACCATGCCGACGAACCGCCCGCTCTTGTCGACCATGGCGCTGCCGGCGGAATTGACAGTATTGATGAAATTGCTGTAGATGAATAAAACGAATAGAAACCAGCACACCGCCAAAAGAATGACCGTACCCAACACCCCGATATGCGCCCGCAACAGATTGCCGACGGCGATGCCGAACTCGCCGCCCCATCCGGTGGAACAACAGAAACTCCACTTGTCGGCGAAGACGAATCCCAAAGTCAGCGACCCGAGGATCATGATGAGCAAGAGCGCCAGAATGGAATGGTTGAGCAACAAAGGCCGCTTGCGGATGATCCGCACGCCGATGAGCACGAGCATCACGGGCACGAGAATGCCGCACACGCCCAACGAAGCATCGACCAACAGCCATCCCAACCGGGCACCGCTCCACCCGCACGGATTGCTGACCGTCTCGTCCAGCAACTCCCGCTCCTCGACGCTTTTGGCCAGGACGCTCTGGTCGGACTTCCAGGTAAAGAACGAGAAAAACACCGCCGCAACCGCGAAAAGTCCTGCGAAAAGCAACAACAGACCAACGATCCAACGAGCGCTGTCGCGGTTGCTGCGCTGGGCTTTCGTCCGCGCGCCGGAAGAAGTAGGGGAACTATTTCGGGATGCCATTGCGTAAGCATGATTTTAACAGAGCGAAGATACGAAGAAAAATCGGTATTTACCACTCCGCGAACCGAAATCTGCGCCGCCGGTCACTCCATCGGGGCCACAGCTTTCTGTTCCAGCCGCAAACGATAGGTTTCGTCGGCGAAAGTAAGGAACGAGCAAACGGGACGCGAGCCGGCCGAAGCACGGAGGTCGAAACGGTCGAGCAACTGCACGACACGCCGCGCCACGGCGGGCGAAGGATCGACGATCGTCACGCCGCGCCCCGCGACGACACGCTCCAGCACGGGCAGCAAGAACGGATAATGCGTACACCCCAACACGATCTGGTCGGCGCCGCGCGCCAACATCGGCCCGACGGCCCGACGCACGCATGCTTCGGCTTCGGGGGTGGCTTCGAGATCGCTTTCGACCAACTCGACGAACCCTGTGCCGGGCACGGCGACGACCTCAATGCCCTCGCCGTAACGGGCGGCCGTACGGCGGAACAACTCGCCGTCGAGACTCCGCTCGGTAGCCAGTACGCCCACCACCCCGCTGCGGGTGGCCAGGCAGGCGGGTTTCACGGCCGGCTCCATACCCACGATGGGCAAGGCTGCGTATTTGTCGCGCAGGAAATCGATCGCAGCGGCTGTGGCCGTGTTGCAGGCTACGACGACCATCTTGCACCCCTGGGCGACGAGCGCAGCGACCGCCTGATCGGCCAACCGGACGATCTCCTCGCGCGGCCGCGACCCGTAGGGACAGTTCTTGCCGTCGCCCAAGTAGACGAGCGACTCGCCGGGCAACGCCCGCCGCACCTCGCGCCAGACGGTCAGACCGCCCAACCCCGAGTCGTAGATGCCTATGGATGCGTCGTTCATGATTAATTAAACCAAAATAAATAGGGATTCCGAGTTTCAGCCCCGCCTGCCGCCTTAAGCAGAGACAGCAATAGGCCGGCAGCATAGCGGCAAGGTTTCGACAGTTCTCCGAATACTCGTTCTCTATTTCGATTCTTCGTTTTTTACTTTTTCCAATATGATTTCCACCAGTTCTTCGTCGGAAAACGTTTCGCAGTCGATCGTCAGACGGGCGCGGGCATAGAACGGCTCGCGCTCGATCATGTCGCGGGCCATGAACCCGACCAGCTCCTCATCGTTCAACCCCTGCAAGCGGGGGCGCTTCCGGCGCCCGTAAGGCGACATCCGCTGCACGATCTGCCGGGCCGGACGCCGCAGGTAGACCGTGGTGCCCGCCCGGTTCATGCGCTCCATATTGTCGCCCCACACGGGCAGTCCGCCGCCCGTAGAGACGACCTGTGCACCGCCCCGGCCGATCACCTGCTCCAACACCCGGCGCTCGACGCGGCGGAAATGCTCCTCGCCCTCGTAACGGAAGATGTCCGACACGGCGGCACCCTCCAGCTCCTCGACCAGGCGATCGGTATCGACGGCCTCGGCGCCGAGCCGCCGGGCGATCTTGCGCGCCAACGTACTCTTGCCGCACCCCATGTAACCGACCAGAAAAAGCAGCGGCATGGCAGCGAACGTCAGAACAGATCCAACTGCTCGGGGTCGATGGCCTCCTCGGCATCGCCGCCGGGCCGTTCGATCTCGAAAGCGACCTCGCCCGACACCGAAGCCGCAGGAACCGCACCTCCGGCAACGTCCATATCCTCAACGGCCGAAACGGCAGCATCGAATCCCTCGTCGCTGTCTGGGCCTGCATCCTCCGACACATCGTCCGCCGGCTCGGGCTGCGGGGGCAGCTCGGGTTCGATGAACCTCAACGCGGCGACCTCGAACGTCGTCAGCCGCTTGCCCTTGGCGCGGTGGCTCTTGACGCCGACGAACTCGTCGACATCGACCGTATCGGCCGGACGCGAAGCATGCGCCCCCTTGTAGGCGATCTCCAACTTGGCGCCGGCGCAACCGGTGATGCACACCAAGTCGGCCTGGCCCTCCTCGTCGAGGAAGAACTGCATCTTGTCGGAAACCTCGGCCGCGAAACGCTTCATATAATAATAACCCTGCGCCCGATCGAAATAACAAACGCTGTAGACGCGCCCAGGATCGAAACGCTCCACATCGACCGTCTCGTCGGGGAAGTGCTGGGCGAGGTCGTAACCGGTGATGTAATATTGGTTTTTCGATGTACGGACGATGAGCCGGTCGTCGCCCTTGAACTCGCCCAAGAGCTTGCCGCGCCCGTCGGCATTGAGCCGCCGCACGTCCTCGTCGAACCAGACGCTCTGGCCGCCGAGCGTCGAGACGCCGCGCTCCTTCAACACGATCTTGTGGATGCCGTAGCGCGAAAAGAGGTTGCCCTGGCTCTGACGCCCCTTGATGGCGAGGGTCGAGAAATCGAGGTCGACGATCACCTTCTTGAGCCGCGGACGGGGCTTGAAGTAGACCTTCA
>JAIECN010000071.1:7035-10474 GCA_029068505.1 Alistipes sp. | reverse complement strand
ACCGCAAGCAGGTGCTGCCGTTGCTCGAAAAGGGGCCGATGAGTTTGGCCGTGAAAATTCCTCTGCTCAATTCGGCCATTTATTCGGTGATCCGCAAGAAGTTGATGGACGCTTTCGGCGGCAACGTCTCGATCTTCATCGTCGGCGGTGCCCCCATGAACCAGGAGACCGAGGCTTTTCTGATGAAGATCCGTTTTCCGATCACTATCGGTTACGGCATGACCGAGTGTGCGCCGCTCATCAGTTTCGCGCCCGACAACGAGTTCAAGGCCGGGTCGTGCGGCACCTATCTTAAGGAGTTGCTCGAAGTGCGGATCGATTCGACCGATCCCGAGCATACGGCCGGCGAAATCCTCGTCCGCGGCGAGCATGTGATGACCGGTTACTACAAGAACGACAAGGACACGCAGAAGGTGCTCGATGCCGAGGGATGGCTCCACACCGGCGACATGGGCACCATGGATGCCGACGGCACGATCTATATTCGCGGACGTTCCAAGACCATGATCCTTTCCGGCAGCGGCCAGAACATCTATCCCGAGGAGATCGAGGATAAGCTCAACAACATGTACATGGTGCTCGAATCGCTCGTGCTCGATGCCGGCGGCGGGCGGCTCAAGGCATTGGTCGTGCCCGATTACGAGCAGGCCGAGAACGAGGGCGTCGACAAGAACGATCTGCCCCAGATCATGCAGAACAACCTGGAGGAGCTGAACGCCCAGCTGGCCGCCTACGAAAAGGTCGCCGAAATCGTGCTCTATCCCACCGAGTTCGAGAAGACGCCCAAGCGGAGCATCAAGCGTTATCTGTACAATCCGGCATTGTTGAACAAATAGGAAAGCCCCTTTGCGGCTGCGGAAAACCGGGCCTTATTTTGTATCTTTAACTTTGTTTTGGATACTCCCGCTCGGCAAAAGCAAGCTCGCTTGCTTTTGCTCTCGCTTATTCGTACCTTTGCCTCTATGAAAATCACACGCAAGCAAACCATAGGCGAGAACCTGCTTTATGTCATGGTGTGGTCGGCCATCATCCTGGTGCCGGTGCTCAATTCGCAGATGATGTCCGAGTTGCATGTCGATCTGGGCAATGTGTTGATCGCTTGGCGACAGGTGGCGCCTTATCTGATCATCTTCATCGTCCACAATTCGGTGCTCGCGCCGCGTTTCATGCTGCGGCACAAGTACTGGAAGTATCTGGCAAGCAATATCGTGCTCATCCTTGCGGTCTTCACGCCCGTCTACCTCTTGGGCGACCGCCTGGTCGTGCAGATTCCTGTCGAGCAGGCGACCCATACCTTGCGCAACGTGTCGTTCACCAACCTGGAGATGTATTGGAACGTCGTGCTGGCGCTCTTCATGAACGGGGCCAATTCGGGCATCAAGCTCATGTACCAGTCGATCCGCGACGAGCAGCAGATGGAGGAGTTGAAGCAGCAGAACTTGCAAGCCGAAATGGATTACCTCAAGTACCAGATCAACCCGCATTTCTTCATGAATACGCTCAACAACATCCATGCGTTGATCGACATCGATCCCGAGTATGCCAAGAGCGCTGTGATCGAGTTGTCGAAGATGATGCGTTATGTTCTTTACGATTCGGGCCGCGAGCGGATTTCGCTCAACCGCGACATCCAATTCTTGAAGAATTACATCGGGTTGATGCGCATCCGCTATACCGACGCCATCGACATCCGCGTCGATTCGCCCCGCGATCTGCCCGAGCAGGTCTCCATTCCGCCGTTGTTGTTCATCGTCTTCGTTGAGAACGCGTTCAAGCACGGCGTGAGTTACAACCGGCCGTCGTTCATCCATCTGACGATCGGGTATGCCGACGACAAGGTGACCGGCAGGATCGTCAACAGCCGCCATGCCGCCTCCGGCAAACCCCATAAGGCCGGCATCGGGTTGGAGAACGTGCGCAAGCGGCTCGGTTTGATCTACGGTCCGCGCGGCTATACGCTCGACATCCGCGAAGAGGCCGACACCTATACCGTCGAACTCGTAATCCCTACGCTCCATGCTTAGATGTGTCGCTATCGACGACGAGCCGCTGGCTTTGCGCCAGTTGGCTGCTTACATAGCCAAGATTCCTTATTTGCAGCTCGTCGCTTCGTGCAACAATGCCATCGAGGCGCAGCCTCTGTTGGCTTCCCAACAGATCGACTTGATCTTCGTCGACATCAACATGCCCGACCTGAACGGCGTCGATTTCGTCCGCACGCTCACCGAGCGGCCCATGGTGATCTTCACCACGGCCTATTCCGAATATGCCGTCGAGGGGTTCAAGCTCGATGCCGTCGATTATCTGTTGAAGCCCTTCGGGTTCGCCGACTTCAGCCGTTCGGTCGCCAAGGCCAATTCGCTCTACGAGTTGCGCAACAACCAGCGGAGCGCGGACGCATCGGCCGCGCCCCTCTCCGAGGCCGAGCCGAAAGACCGGGAGTTCATCTCGGTCAAGGCCGATTATAAGGTCTCGCTGGTGCGTATCGCCGATATCGTTTATTTAGAGAGCGAGGGCGAGTACGTGCGCATGCACCTTGCCGACGGCTCTACGATCACCACCTTGTTCCGTCTCAAGAACATGGAGACGGCGCTCCCTTCCGAGCATTTCATGCGCGTGCACCGTTCCTACATCGTCAATTTGCGTTGCATCAAGGCTTACGTCAAGGGGCGTGTCTTTCTCTCCGATACGGAGTACGTTCCCATCGGCGAGAATTACAAGGAGACTTTCCAGCGTTACGTCGATACCAATTTCAAAAATCTGTAGTTCCGGTTCACCGGGCGGCCGCAAGATTCGGGAAGTCCGGGCGTTGTTCGTAGCGGCCTTCCGTACATTCCCAGCAGTAGTGTTTCATCCCGTTGGTCAGAACGATCCAGCGGGCGCCCAGCACCGAGTTGTAGCGCACGGCCTGCGCCAGCGTGCGTTCGGTGATCGGCACGTCGGGGGCCTTGCATTCGGCCAGCAGCAGCGGTTCGCCGCGGTCGCCCGCCACCACCACGTCGGCACGTTGGGGCTGGCCGTTCAGCGCCACCGCATACTCTTCTGCGATCCGCTTCGCCTGCACGCCGCATGCCGTCACCAGGTAGGCGATCAGATGTTGGCGCACCCATTCTTCCGGAGTCAGCACCAGGTAGATGCCCCGCAGGTCGTCCCACACCTCCACCGTGTCGCCGCGTTGGCGCGCCCGCAGCCGTATGGGCGGGAAGTTCAGCCGGGGGTAGTCGGGGGTCTGCGGATTCATGGGTGCGGGTTTTCTGCGGTTCGGAGCGTGCCGGAATTCCGGGGCTTTCTCGCGGCGCAAGGTAGTCATTTATTCCCGTTTTGCCAATTGTCCGTATTTTTTACTTCGATTTCTTCGTATCTTTGATGCTCCGTCTCGGCATAATCAAGCTAACGCTTGCTTCTGCGCTCGACTTTTCGTATCTTCGTCCCGTAGAAC
>JAIECN010000071.1:0-7025 GCA_029068505.1 Alistipes sp. | reverse complement strand
TAGAATCGCCCGCTTTCCGTCGATCGCGGGCCAAGCGATGGATGTTATGCGAATCTTTCTTTCGATGTTGCTTTTTTCTGCGTGTTGCGGGGCGCTCCGTGCGCAGGAATATGTCCTTTCCTATGGACGCGAATTGCCTGCGGCTTGCGTCGGAACGTCGGCACAGACCGACGGCAGCGATCCTTATGCGGTTCCGCTTGATGGATGGACGCACGAGGGGAGCCGTTTTTCGACGACTTTTTCCGTGCCTTTCGCTTGGATCGGACGGCAGGTCATGCTGCATGTGGAGCATGCGTCGGCCGACTACGAGGTGCGCGTCAACGGACATGCGGTCGCCTATGACAGCAACGGCAGTGCGCCGGCGAGTTTCAACCTCACGCGGGCGGCCCGCGAGGGGGTGAACAGTCTCGAAATCGTCTTTCCGGAACCGTCGGTCGTGGCTCCGCTCGAAAGTTGGAAAACATCGTCCTCCGTTCCCGTTCTAGGCCGGACCTGGCTTGAGAGCCGTCCTGCGATGTATGTGCGGGACGTGACGGTCAAGACACGGCGGAGCAATCCGTCCGACGATTTTTTGATGGCCGAGGTCGGCATCGTTGTCAAAAGTTGTGCGCTCAATCCCCGTACGTCGCGCATATTCTATGAGTTGTGCGCTCCCGACGGTACTCCGGTCGTTGTCGGACACGAAGATATGACCCTCGACATGCGGCGCGAGGATACGATCCGTTTTCTCGCCCGTATTCCCGATAGTTTGCAGTGGAGCGCTGCACGTCCCGTGTTGCATACGTTGCGGTTGAAGACGCAGTATGAAGGGCGCATGGTGGAGCGTTCGGAGTTCCGTCCCGGATTCCGCACCGTCGGGACGAACAACGGCGTGCTCTCGGTCAATGACTTGCCCGTCGCTTTGCGCGTGTGCGAGGTGCGGCCCGATATCGGTGCCGGGGAGATCGAGGCATTGCGCGCCCAAGGATACAATGCGCTGCGTCTGTCGCCCGGGCCTGCTCCGCGGTCGTTTTTCGAGCTTTGCGACCGCCTGGGCGTCTATCTGATCGTCACGGCGCCCATCGACAGCAGCGCCGCTGGCGATTCGCGCCGCCGCGGGGGCAATCCCTCCAACGATCCGGCATGGCTCGGCGCTTACATCGAGCGGGCCGAGGATAGTTACCATACCGCCAAGTTCCACCCGTCCGTCATCGCGTTCGGGTTGGCGCGCCGTTCGGCCAATGGGATCAACCTCTACGAAACCTATCTGAACATGAAGCGTTTCGATGAGCCGCGGCCGTTCGTCTATCCCGATGCTGCCGGCGAATGGAACAGCGATCCGTTGTTGACCGAGTAGGGGAGGGCGGAGCATGAAGCGCATTGGCATCCTTTCCGACACCCACGGAACGTTCGACGACAAGTTGCGCGGTTTTTTCCGCGATGTCGACGAGATTTGGCATGCCGGCGATATCGGTTCGCTCGCCTTGGCCGATGAGATCGCCGCTTTCAAGCCTTTGCGCGCCGTGGCGGGCAATATCGACGGCGGGATGACGCGGCGGGTCTATTCCGATTTCGCCGCTTTCCAGTGCGAAGACGTCCAGGTGTTGATGACCCACATCGGCGGTTATCCCCGGCGTTACGATCCGCGTGCCGTCGCCCGCATCCAGTCCGTCCGTCCGAAGCTCTTCATCTCGGGCCATTCGCACATCCTCAAGGTCGTCTACGATCCCGTCTACGACATGCTCACCGTCAATCCCGGTGCTGCCGGCGAATTCGGCTTCCATCGCGTGCGGACGGCCGTGCGTCTCATTGTCGACGGGGCGGCCATGCGCGACATGGAGGTGGGCGAGTGGGCCAGGAAGGGATAGCAGCTTCCCTTTTTCCGGATTTCGCAGCCAAGTCGTGGAGTTCGGTTTTTCCTAATTTCCGTTCTTTCAGCCTATGGCGGCGGCCCGTCCGGTCGTCGGATCCGTCCGATACAATAAAGGGGCGCCGGGCGTCGTTTTCTTTGCGAATTCAAAAACAACGACGCAACATGCAACTGAAAATTTCGAAGACGCTCGAAAGCGTCCTTGCTCGCGCGGCGTTCAACACCGCCAAAGCGGGCGTCACCCATTCGCTCAAGGATCACCTCGCGCTGGAATTGCTCCGCGAGGAGGGGTCGTTGGCTTATCAGCTTCTTTCGGCTCAGCTCAAGGACTGGGAGGTCTACCAGATACGTTTGCGCATCGAACACGACATCGCGGCGGTGCAGCCGCAGGAACATCTCGATCCCGAGACCTTCTTCCGCGATTTTAGCGACGAGCTGCGCGAAAATTCGGGCGCCGTGCGGAGCGTTTCCACGGCTCACGCCTTGCTGTCCATCGTTTCCGACCCGGCTACGGTGACGGCCCGTGCACTGGAGATGTACGGCGTGACGGCCGAGTCGCTGGCCGCCGAGTTGCAGAAGTTCGCCGTGGGCGATGACTTCCGCACCCAGGTGCAGGTGCATATGCTCGACTTCGGTGCCGCCAACCGGCCCGATCAGCCGCAGGAGGAGCATCTGCTCGATAAATTCGGCGTCAACCTCACGCGCATGGCCCGCGAGGGGCGGATCGATCCCGTCGTCGGGCGCGAGCAGGAGATCGAGCGCGTGGTGCAGATCCTTTCGCGGCGCAAGAAGAACAACCCGATTCTCATCGGCGAGGCCGGCGTCGGCAAGAGCGCCATCGTCGAGGGGCTGGCCTTGCGCATCGCTGCCGGCGAGGTGCCCTATACGATCGCCGACAAGACGCTTTTTTCGCTCGACGTCTCGGCGCTGGTCGCCGGCACCAAGTTCCGCGGTGAGTTCGAGGAGCGCATGCAGCAGCTTCTGGACGAGCTGCGCAAGGCCAAGGATACGATCATCTTCATCGACGAAATACACACCATCGTCGGTGCCGGGTCGACGCAGGGCAGCCTCGATACGGCCAACATCCTCAAGCCGGCCCTTGCGCGCGGTGAGTTGCAGACCATCGGAGCCACTACGCTCGACGAATACCGCGAGAACATCGAGAGCGATTCGGCGCTCGAACGGCGTTTCCAGAAGGTCGTCGTCGAGCCGACCACTGCCGAGCAGACGCTCCGCATCCTGCGCAACATCGCGCCTCATTACGAGCGCCACCACAAGGTGCGTTACAGCGATGCCGCTCTGGAGGCATGCGTGGCGCTCACCGAGCGTTATGTCACCGACCGTTTCTTTCCCGATAAGGCGATCGACGTGCTCGACGAGGCCGGTTCGCGGGCGCATCTTCAGGCCGCGCGCGAACCCGACGAGTTGCGCGAAATGGAGACGGCCGTCGGCGACGTGCAGCGCGAGCGGCGCGAGGCGGTCGAGGCGATGATCTACGAGAAGGCCGCGTCGGCCCGGCTGCGCGAGATCGCTCTGCGTTCCCGGATCGACCGTACGCGCTCCGAGTGGCGGCGGTCGCTCGAAAAGAATCCTGTGGAGATCACCGAGGAGCATATCCGCCAGGTCATCACGGCCATGACCGGCATCCCCGCCGAGCGGGTTTCCGACGGCGAAGCCGGGCGTCTGCGTACGTTGCGCGACCATTTGTCGGGGCGCGTCGTGGGGCAGGAGGATGCCGTGGAGAAGATTTCGCGCACCATCCGCCGTTCGCGCGCCGGATTGAAGGACGAGCGCCGGCCCATCGGAGTCTTTCTCTTCGTCGGTCCCACCGGCGTGGGGAAAACGCTCCTGGCCAAGGAGGTGTCCAAGTGGCTTTTCGACGAGCGCATGGGGTTGATCCGCATCGACATGAGCGAGTACAGCGAGAAACACAACGTCGCGCGCTTGATCGGCTCGCCTCCGGGGTATGTCGGCTACGGCGAGGGCGGACAGCTCACCGAGGCGGTGCGGCGCCGGCCTTACTCGGTGGTCTTGCTGGACGAGATCGAGAAAGCCCATCCCGAGGTCTTCAATACCTTGTTGCAGCTTTTCGACGAGGGGCACCTTACCGACGGTTCCGGACGTCGTGTCGACTTCCGCAATACGATCATCATCATGACTTCCAACGTCGGTTCGCGGGCCGCCGCACAGAAAGCCGTGCATGTGGGATACACTACCGCATCCAAGAGCACCGCGGCTGCGCTCACGCCGCAAATCGAGTACCGCAAGGCGCTGGAGCAGACTTTCGCGCCCGAGTTTCTCAACCGCATCGACGACATCGTGATCTTCCGTACGTTGGAGGTCGCCGACGTCGAGCGCATCATCGAGTTGGAGTTGGAAGGGCTGTTCTCCCGTACGCGGCGGTTGGGCTACAACGTGAAGATTACGGCCAATGCCAAGCGGCGCCTGGCTGCGCTGGGTTACGAGCAGCGCTACGGCGTCCGGTCGCTCAAGCGTACGTTGATGGATCATGTCGAGGATCCGCTCTCGGCCTTGATTATCGATGGGCGGCTCCACGAGGGCGACACGGTGGTTGTCGAAGCCGACAAGTCCCAGGGCGTGCGGCTCCGGGTAGCGTAGGACGGGTGCCCGAAAACGAGTTTACCCCGGCTGCTCCACAGCGGCCGGGGTAATCGTTTCTTTGCGAACGGCATGGCCGATTCATAGGCCCGGCCGTCGTGCGATTTTAGCTTATTCTTGGGATTCCGTCGGGTTGGACGGCTGTCCGTTCGTCCCGCTCTGTCCGCTGCGGCGGTGCCGGCGTCCTCCGCGGTGGCGACGCTTGCGGTCGCGCGATCCGCGGTTCCCCTCGCCCCGGCCCGACGCATGGTCGTTGTCGACCGAAACTCCTGTTGCCGCAGAGGTTGCGGCAGCCGGTTCGCCGGCGGGTTTTTGATTGCTCCGTTTGCGGCCGTTCCGTTCCCTGTTTCCGCGTCCGCCTCCCGAACGTCCGCCGCGTCCGCGTCCTTTTCCGCGGTTTTCGGCGGGTGCATAGGCAGGCCCTTCGCCCACGGACTCGGGCAGGTCGGCCTTGCGGATTTCGCGTTCGATGAACTTCTCGATCTGGTGGAATTTGCCCTGCTCTTCTTCGTTGACGAACGTGATGGCGCTGCCCGTCGCTGCCGCGCGGGCCGTACGGCCGATGCGATGGATGTAGTCTTCGGGGTCGTGCGGCACGTCGTAGTTGATGACCAGGCCGATGTCTTCGATGTCGATGCCTCGGGCCACGATGTCCGTAGCCACCAGGATGTTCACCTTGTTGTTCTTGAAGGCCAGCATCACTTCTTCGCGCTGCGCCTGCTCCAGGTCGGAGTGCATCGGCGCCACGTTCAGCTTCATGCGTTTGAGCGTGTGGGCCAGTTCCTTGACCTTCATCTTCGACGACGAGAAGATGATGGTCTTCGATTCGGTGGGTTGGGCGAACAACTCGCGGATGATGCCCGCTTTCTGACTTTCGTAGCATACGTAGGCCGACTGGTCGATCGCTTCGTTGGGTTTCGAAATGGCGATATTGACTTCGGCGGGGTTGCGCAGGATGGTTTTCGCCAGTTCGCGGATTTTCGGCGGCAGCGTCGCCGAGAACATGATCGTCTGACGTTCCTTGGGCATGTAGGAAATGATCTTCATGATGTCGTCGCTGAAGCCCATGTCCAACATGCGGTCGGCTTCGTCCAGGATCACGCATTCCACGTGCGAAAGGTCGATGCCGCTGTTCTGGATGTGGGAGATCATGCGTCCGGGGGTGGCGATCACCACGTCGGAACCCATCAGCATGCCCCGTTTCTGCACGTCCCAGCCTTTGCCGTCGCCGCCTCCGTAGACCACCGTCGTCGAGAGGGGCAGATAGTAGGAGAAGCCCTGGAACTGCTGGTCGATCTGCTGGGCCAGCTCGCGCGTGGGCACGATGATGACCGATTTGATCACGTTGTCTTCGTTGCCCTCGATCAGCAGCCGGTTCAGCAGCGGCAGCGTGTAGGCCGCCGTCTTGCCCGTGCCCGTCTGGGCGCAGCCGATGATGTCGCGCCCCTCCAGGATCACCGGAATGGTGTGCTCCTGCACAGGGGTCATCTCGCTGAAATTCATATCGTAGAGACCGTCGAGGATTTCATCTTCCAGGTCGAGTTCGTCGAATCGCATAGAAAAAAATATTTTTTAGTTGTATCTGTATGGTCTTGGCGTGCGGAAAGTCGGGCCGCAGGCGTCATTTTATTTCTTCTCCGAACAACGTCGCCGAGGTGCTTCCGGTAATGCGCACCCGAACATAGTCGCCCGTTTTGTGCGTACCGCGGTCGAAGACCACCACCTTGTTTTGCGACGTGCGGCCCGAAAGCTGGTTCGGGTCGCGTTTCGATTCGCCCTCGACCAACACTTCGAATTCCTTGCCCACGTCGCGGCGATAGCTCTCTTTGCCCAGTTCGTTTTGCAGGGCGATGATCTCTTGCAGCCGGCGCGACTTCACCTCGTCGGGCACGTCGTCGGGTAGGTGCTTCGATGCGAAGGTACCCGGGCGTTCCGAATATTTGAACATGAATGCGAAGTCGTAGCCCACTTCGCGCATGAGCGAAAGGGTCTGGGCATGTTCTTCTTCGGTTTCGCCCGAGAAGCCGGCGATCAGGTCGGTCGTGACGGCGCAGTCGGGCATATGGCTGCGGATGGCGGCTATGCGGCCGAGGTACCATTCGCGCGTATATTTGCGGTTCATCCGCTCCAGCATCGACGTCGCGCCCGACTGGGCCGGCAGGTGGATCGAGCGGCAGATGTTGGGCATCGACGCCATGACTTCGAGGAGCTTGTCGCTCATGTCCTTGGGGTGCGATGTGGCGAATCGTACGCGCAGCAGGGGCGATACCTCGGCTGTGCGCCGCACCAGTTCGGGGAAGTCGACCTCGCCGGCCCGATAGGAATTGACGTTCTGGCCCAGGAGCGTCACTTCGCGGTAGCCGTTTGCGAAGAGCGTGCGTACCTCGGCCAGAATCGTTTCGGGATCGCGGCTCCGCTCGCGTCCGCGGGTGTAGGGCACCACGCAGTAGGAGCAGAAGTTGTTGCAGCCGCGCATGATCGAGACGAAAGCGCTCACGCCGTTCTTGTCGAGCCGTACGGGGGCGATTTCGGCGTAGGTCTCCTCGGTCGAGAGCGT
>JAIECN010000070.1 GCA_029068505.1 Alistipes sp. | reverse complement strand
GCCGTAGGTTTCAAGGAGATCCGCACGGGCGACACGCTCTGCGCCGAGAACGCACCCATCGTGCTGGAGCAGATGACTTTCCCCGAGCCGGTAATCGGTCTGGCCGTTGAACCCAAGACGCAGAAAGACCTCGACAAGCTGGGCATCGCCCTGGCGAAACTGGCCGAGGAAGACCCCACCTTCACGGTGCACACCGACGAGGATTCGGGTCAGACCGTCATCAGCGGTATGGGCGAGCTGCACCTCGACATCATCGTCGACCGTCTGCGCCGCGAATTCGGCGTGGAGATCAACCAGGGTGCTCCCCAGGTCAACTACAAGGAGGCTCTTACCACCACCGTACAGCACCGCGAGGTCTTCAAGAAGCAGACCGGCGGCCGCGGTAAGTTCGCCGACATCATCTTCGAAATCGGCCCCGCCGAGGAAGGCAAGATGGGTCTTACGTTCGTCGACGAGGTAAAGGGCGGCAACATCCCCAAGGAATTCATCCCCTCGGTTCAGAAAGGTTTCGAGTCGGCGATGGCCAACGGTGCTCTTGCCGGCTACCAGATGGACTCGATGAAGGTAACCCTCAAGGACGGTTCGTTCCACCCGGTCGACTCCGACCAGCTGTCGTTCGAAATCGCTGCCCGCAACGGTTATCGTGCCGCCGCTCCCAAGGCCGGTTCGGTAATCATGGAGCCGATCATGAACGTCGAGGTCGTAACCCCCGAGGAGAATATGGGCGACATCATCGGCGACCTGAACAAGCGTCGCGGTCAGATTACCGGTATGGAGTCGAAGGGCACCGCCCGCGTGGTCAAGGCCAAGGTTCCCCTGTCGGAGATGTTCGGCTACGTGACCGTGCTGCGTACGATTTCGTCGGGCCGCGCCACGTCGTCCATGGAGTTCTCGCACTTCGAGGAGGTTCCTGCCAACCTGGCCAAGGAGATCATCGAGAAGTCGAGCGGTAAACGTAAGGATATAGAATAAGCAAAGATATGAGCCAGAAAATTAGAATCAAGTTAAAGTCATTCGATCACAATCTGGTCGACAAGTCGGCCGAGAAGATCGTGAAGACCGTGAAGAGCACGGGTGCCGTCGTGAGCGGCCCGGTGCCCCTCCCCACGCACAAGCAGATTTTTACGGTCAACCGCTCGACTTTCGTCAACAAGAAAGCCCGCGAGCAGTTCCAGCTCTGCACCTTCAAGCGTATTCTGGACATCTACTCGTCGACGCCCAAGACCATCGACGCGCTGATGAAACTGGAGTTGCCCTCGGGCGTGGAGGTAGAGATCAAGGTCTGACGACCGGTCGCAAACCGAAACGGACTTGATGCGGAAATCCGATGACCGAAAGGCGGCAGGCGTCGAAAGCCTGCTGTCCGAGGTCGGAGGAGCGCAACGAAAAAGAAACATCACTTTATTTTTTATAACAAACAATTGACAACAAATGTCAGGACTTATTGGAAAGAAAATCGGAATGACTTCCGTTTACAGTGCCGAGGGTAAGAACATACCATGCACTGTCATCGAGGCTGGTCCCTGTGTTGTTACGCAAATCAAAACCGTGGAGAAGGACTCCTACGAAGCGGTGCAGATTGCCTATGACGAGAAAAGTGAAAAGCACACCAGCAGCAGTTTGTTAGGTCACTTCAAGAAGGCAGGCACCACGCCCAAGCGCAAGCTGGCGGAGTTCAAGGGCATGCCCGAAGTGAATCTCGGCGACACGCTTACCGTAGACCTCTTCTCGGAGGAAGACTGGGTAGACGTGACCGGGATATCGAAAGGCAAGGGTTTCCAGGGCGTCGTGAAGCGTCACGGCTTCGGCGGCGTCGGCGGTCAGACCCACGGCCAGCACAACCGGCAGCGCAAGCCCGGTTCGCTGGGCGCATCGTCCTATCCTTCGCGCGTCTTCAAGGGCAAGCGTCTGCCCGGCCAGATGGGCGGCGAGCAGGTCAAGGTTCTGAACCTGCGTGTATTGAAAGTTATCCCCGAGAGCAACCTCATCCTCGTGAAGGGTTCGATTCCGGGTGCCAAAGGTGCTTATTTAACAATTGAGAAGTAGTCATGGAATTAGCTGTTTTGAACACACAAGGAAAGGAAACGGGTCGTAAGGTAACCCTTTCGGACGCCGTTTTCGGCGTGGAGGCTAATGACCACGCTATTTATCTCGACGTGAAGCAGTATCTGGCCGATCAGCGTCAGGGTACGCACAAGTCGAAGCAGCGCAACGAGGTTGCCGGCTCGACCCGCAAGCTCAAGCGCCAGAAAGGTACGGGCGGCGCCCGTGCGGGCAGCATCAAGTCGCCCCTCTTCCCGGGCGGCGGCCGCATCTTCGGCCCCGTGCCCCGCGATTACCGCTTCAAGCTCAACAAGAAGCTCAAGCAGCTGGCTCGCCGCAGCGCGCTGACCTACAAGGCCCAGGCTAATGCGATCATCGCTCTGGAGGCTGTGAAGCTGGAGGCTCCGAAGACCAAGACGATGGTGGCCATCGCCGAAGCGTTGAAGGTGTCGGACAAGAAAGTGCTGCTGGTTCTGCCCGAGGGCAACGCCAATTTGCAGCTCTCGTGCCGCAACATCCCCTACGTACAGCCCGTGTTGGCTCAGAACGTCTGCACCTACGACGTGATGAACGCCTCGGCCGTCGTACTGGTGGAGGGCGCCGAGAACGTACTCAATACGATGTTAGCTTAAAAAACGCAAGTGACCATGGAAATTATTATTAAGCCGGTTCTGACCGAGAAAATGACGATTCAGGGCGAAAAGTTGAATCGCTACGGTTTTATCGTTGACGTGCGGGCTAACAAGCTGCAAATTCGCAATGCCGTAGAGCAGATGTACAACGTCGTCGTGACGGATGTGAACACCGTCAATTATATGGGTAAGCAGAAGAGCCGCTACACCAAGGCCGGTCTTCTGGAGGGTCGCGCCAACAACTTCAAGAAGGCGATCGTTACCTTGAAAGACGGAGACAAGATCGATTTTTACAGTAATATCTAACGAAGATGGCAGTAAGAAAATTTAAGCCTGTTACCGCAGGTACGAGACATAAGATTATCGGCACGTTCGACGAGATTACCAAGTCGACGCCGGAGAAGTCGCTGCTCAGCCCCAAGAAGAGCACGGGCGGTCGCAACAATGTGGGTAAGATGACGGTGCGCTACATCGGCGGCGGTCACAAGCAGATGTACCGCAACGTCGACTTCAAGCGCTCGAAGGACGGCATCGCCGCTACTGTGAAATCGATCGAGTACGACCCCAACCGCACGGCGCGCATCGCCCTGCTGGTTTATGCCGACGGAGTGAAGAGCTACATCATCGCTCCCAACGGTCTTCAGGTGGGGCAGACTGTGATGAGCGGCGCCGGCGTCGCTCCCGAAGTGGGCAACACGCTCTTCCTGAGCGAGATTCCCCTCGGTACGGTAATCCACAATATCGAACTCTACCCGGGCCAGGGTGCCGCCATGGCGCGCTCCGCAGGCTCGTATGCTCAGCTGTTGGCTCGCGAGGGCAAATTCGCCATCATCAAGCTGCCTTCGGGTGAGACTCGTATGGTACTCGTGACTTGCCGTGCGACGGTGGGTGTGGTGTCGAACATCGACCACAACCTCGAAAGTTCCGGCAAGGCAGGTCGTGAACGCTGGCTCGGCCGTCGTCCCCACAACCGCGGTGTCGTGATGAACCCCGTGGATCACCCGATGGGTGGTGGTGAAGGTCGCGCCTCGGGCGGTCATCCCCGTTCGCGCAAGGGTCTGTTGGCTAAGGGTTACAAGACTCGTAACCCGAAGAAGACGACCTCGAAATTTATTATTTCCAAGAAGAAAAAATAATTAAATAAGAGTACATAATGAGTCGTTCATTAAAGAAGGGACCGTTCATCGATCCCAAACTCGAAGCGAAAATCGTCGCACTGGCCGAGGGCAACAAGAAAGCCGTGGTCAAGACGTGGTCGCGTGCCAGCATGATCTCGCCCGACTTCGTGGGGCAGACCGTCGCCGTGCACAACGGAAACAAGTTCATTCCGGTATACGTAACTGAGAACATGGTAGGCCACAAACTCGGTGAGTTTGCGCCCACGCGTAACTTCCGCGGTCACGCCGGTAACAAGAAAAAATAGGTAGAAAATGGGTGCAAGAAAAGCAATAAGAGCCGAGAAACTGAAGGCCGAGAAAAAGCAGAAGGCGATCGCCATCATGCGCGATTGCCCCACCTCTCCCCGTAAGATGCGCCTGGTGGCCGACATCATCCGCGGCGTGGAGATCAACAAGGCGTTGGGCATCCTCCGTTATTCGAAGAAGGAAGCCTCGATCCGCATGGAGAAACTCCTCAAGTCGGCCATCGCCAACTGGGAGGCCAAGAACGAGGGCGAGCGTCTGGAAGACGTGCAGCTCTGCGTCAAGGAGGTGTTCGTCGACTGCGGCCGCATGCTGAAGCGCATTCAGCCGGCGCCCCAGGGTCGTGCGCACCGCATTCGCAAGCGCTCGAACCATGTGACGATCGTAGTGGACAAAATGGTAACCGTAGAAAACAAGTAATCAGATGGGACAGAAAGTTAATCCGATAGCAAATCGTCTTGGTATCATCCGCGGTTGGGATTCCAACTGGTTCGGTGGCAAGGACTTCTCCGATAAGCTCGTAGAAGACGCCAAGATCCGCAAGTATCTGAACGTCCGTCTGGCCAAGGCGAGCATCTCGAAGATCATCATCGAGCGCACGCTGAAGTTGGTTACGGTGACCATCTCGACGGCACGTCCGGGCATCATCATCGGCAAGGGCGGCCAGGAGGTCGACAAGCTCAAGGAAGAGCTGAAGAAGCTCACCGGCAAGGAGATTCAGATCAACATCTTCGAGGTGAAGCGTCCCGAGGTCGACGCCGTGATCGTGGGTCAGAACATCGCCCGCCAGTTGGAGGGCCGCGTGTCGTTCCGCCGCGCCGTGAAGACCGCCGTGGCTTCGACCATGCGCATGGGTGCCGAGGGCATCAAGATCCAGGTCGCCGGCCGTGTGGGCGGCGCCGAAATGGCCCGCACCGAGACCATCAAGGAAGGCCGCATTCCGCTGCATACGTTCCGTGCCGACATCGACTACTGCCTGACCGAGGCGCTCACGAAGGTGGGTATCCTGGGTGTCAAGGTGTGGATCTGCCAGGGCACGGTTTACGGCAAGCGCGACATCTTCGAGATCGCAGGCGCTTCGGCCCAGGCCGCATCGGGCGACCGCGGCGAGCGTCGCGGAGGCGACCGTCGAGGCGATCGCCGTGGCGGGGAACGCCGCGGAGGCCGTCGTGGCGGCGACCGTCGCAACAACAATCAGTAGTAAGTAGGACCTTTTAAAGCAAGACAAACAATGTTACAGCCGAAAAAGACCAAGTTTAGAAGAATGCAGAAAGGCCGTATGAAGGGTTTGGCTCAGCGAGGCAACCAGCTTGCATACGGATCGTTCGCAATCAAGGCGCTCGAATCGACCTGGATCACGGGTCGCCAGATAGAGGCCGCACGTCAGGCCATCACCCGTTACATGAAGCGCGAAGGCCAGCTCTGGATCCGCATCTTCCCCGATAAACCCATCACGAAGAAGCCCGCCGAGGTGCGTATGGGTAAAGGTAAGGGTAACCCCGAAGGTTTCGTAGCGCCCGTAACGCCGGGCCGCATCCTCTTCGAGGCCGAGGGCGTGCCCCTGGCCGTGGCGCAGGAAGCGCTTCGTCTGGGTGCGCAGAAACTGCCCATCACCACCAAGTTCATTGTACGACGCGACTACGTCGAAACCACCATTTAAGGGAACAGAAGATGAAAAGTGCAGAAATCAAGGATATTTCGATCAAGGACCTGCAGGAGCGCATCGAGACCGAAAAGGCGCAGCTCGCGAAGCTGAAGGTGCAGCACGCGGTGTCCCCCGTCGAGAACCCGTCGATCATTAAGAAGAACCGCAGAGACATAGCTCGCATGCTGACCATTCTGCGTCAAAAAAACGCCAAATAAGGAATGACCATGGAAAGAAATCTTAGAAAAGAGCGTATCGGAGTGGTTGTCAGCAACAAGATGGAGAAAACCATTGTGGTTGCCGTAGCACGCAAGGTGAAGCATCCGATCTATGGCAAGTTCGTCAACAAGACGACGAAGTTCGTCGCCGAGTCGCTCGACGAGACCTGCAAGGAAGGCGATACCGTGCGTATCATGGAGACCCGCCCGCTGAGCAAGACGAAGCGTTGGAGATTAGTACAAATCATTGAAAGAGCCAAGTAATTATGATACAGCAGGAAAGTAGACTCGTAGTAGCTGACAACAGCGGTGCGAAGGAGGTGCTCTGCATCCGCGTGCTCGGCGGCACGAAGCGTCGCTACGCCTCGATCGGCGACAAGATCGTGGTCGCCGTGAAGAGCGCTTCCCCCTCGGGCGACGTGAAGAAGGGCGCCGTTTCGAAGGCGGTAGTCGTTCGCACGACCAAGGAGATCCGCCGCGCCAACGGTTCGTACATTCGTTTCGACGACAACGCCGTGGTGCTGCTTAACAACCAGGGTGAAATGCGCGGTACTCGTATATTCGGCCCCGTGGCTCGTGAGCTGCGCGACCAGTATATGAAGATTATCTCCCTCGCACCCGAAGTATTGTAATCATAAAAACGATTTCGGATATGTCAGTCAAATTACATATTAAGAAAGGGGATACGGTTTACGTGAACGCCGGCGACAGCAAGGGCCAGCAGGGCAAAGTCCTGAAGGTCGACGTCGAGAAGCAGCGTGCCATCGTCGAGGGCGTGAACCTGTGCAAGAAGGCCACCAAGCCCAATGCCAAGAATCCCCAGGGAGGTATCGTCGAGCAGGAGGCTCCGATCCATATCTCCAACTTGCAGGTCATCGACCCCAAGAGCGGCAAGCCTACGCGCGTAGGCCGCAAACTCGATGACAAAGGTAAATTAGTTCGTTACGCTAAAAAGTCAGGGGAGGAGATCAAATAATGGCATACGTACCTACACTCAAGACACAGTATAAGGAGCAGATCATGCCTGTCCTTATGAAGGAGTTCGGTTACTCCAGCATCATGCAGTGCCCGAAGCTCACCAAGATCGTCATCAACCAGGGCATGGGTCAGGCCGTCGCCGATAAGAAACTCATCGACGTGGCCGAGGCCGAGCTGACGCAGATCACGGGTCAGAAGGCCGTGCAGACGCGTTCGCGCAAGGACATCTCGAACTTCAAGCTGCGCAAGGGCATGCCCATCGGCGTGCGCGTGACGCTGCGCGATGCCAAGATGTACGAGTTCCTGGAGCGTCTGATTGCCGTGGCGCTGCCGCGCATCCGCGACTTCAAGGGCATCAACGAAAAGTTCGACGGCCAGGGCAACTACACCCTCGGCATCACCGAGCAGATCATCTTCCCGGAGATCGACATCGACAAGATCACGAAGATTTTCGGCATGGAGATCACTTTCGTAACCACGGCCAAGACCGACGAGGAGGCTTACGCCCTGCTTCGCGAATTCGGCCTGCCTTTCAAAAACGCTAAAAAGAACTAAGCCATGGCAAAAGAATCGATGAAAGCGCGCGAGGTGAAGCGTCAGAAGCTCGCCAACCGCTATGCTCATAAACGCGAGGAGATCGCAGCCAAGCTGAAAAGCGGCGAGATCGATCACGAGGAGGCTTGGATCGCTCTGTCGAAGTTGCCCCGCAACTCGAATCCCATCCGCCAGCACAACCGCTGCAAGATCACGGGTCGTCCCAAGGGTTACATCCGCCTGTTCGGCATCAGCCGTATCCAGTTCCGCGAGATGGCCTCCAAGGGGCTGATCCCCGGCGTGACGAAGGCAAGCTGGTAACAAAACGTTCTTCGGGCTGCAAAGTCCGGAGGACGAGTGGAGCGGGGCAGGCCGGAACACGGTCTCTCCCGGATTCCGCGAAACATCGGGTCGTTGTGTCCGGAAGGTGCACAGCCTGTGGCCGACGGAGGAAGGAAACACTTTTTCCGTCGACCGAAGGAACATCGGCCGATACGGGTGTCGAATCCGTACGAGGAAGTTGCAAGGTCAGGGAAAGTGCCGCCGCAAGCGGTAACTTCCTGACTGCGGAACTCTTCGGATGATCGGCATTTGTTACGGATTTTCCGCGGCCGCAGCCGGTGCCGACGAGGCACGGAGCGGTGCGATGAACCGCAATGCGGACGGCAGCAGCGATGCGGACGGGCCGCAGGACGGCGAGGAAACCGGAGGGAGCGTCGAGCGGAAGAAGGCGTTGGGCCTTGTTCTGCGAAGATGTCCGATCGCAAGATCGGCGTGCTTCCGGACGGTAGCCGGACAGCTGGACAGCGGTTTTGTCGGTGGAAATTTGTACGAACGTATGTTAGCGACATCCATGTGCTAACATAGTTCGTTTTTCCGAAACACCATGTAAACGGCTAAAAACAAGCCGATAACTTGGTGGTTCGGGAAATAATTCGTATATTTGCGCGCTTGTGCCCGAAACGCGCCTTGTGTGCAGGTGCAGGACGAACGCAAGACGAACAAAAAGATCGACAAAGGAGGGAGGAAGCGATTTCCGAATGCAGGAAACGGTTGCGAACTCCGAAGACGATAAAAAACATTAACTAACAACTTTAATTTTAACTTCTTATTCGTTATGACTGATCCTATTGCGGACTTTCTGACCAGAATTAGAAATGCAGTGAAAGCCAACCACAAGGTGGTTGAAGCTCCTGGTTCCAAAATTAAGCAGGAAATCACGAAGATCCTCTACGAGCAGGGCTACATCCTTGCTTACAAGTTCGACACCGACGAGAAGGGTCATCCCAACATCAAGATCGCTCTGAAGTGGGATGCCGCGACGAAGACGAACGCCATCAAGAACCTCAAGCGCATCAGCCGTCCGGGTCTGCGCCGCTACGCTTCGGTAGCCGACATGCCCCGCGTGCTGAACGGTCTGGGCATCGCGATCGTCTCGACCTCGAAAGGCATCATGACCGACGCCAAGGCCCGTCAGGAGAACGTGGGCGGCGAGGTGCTGTGCTACATCTACTAATCGGAAATCACTAAACAACAAACACAATGTCAAGAATCGGTAAATTGCCTGTAAACTTGCCCGCCGGCGTGACCGTGGAGGTTGCGGCCGACAATACGGTAAGCGTGAAAGGACCGCTCGGGACGCTGAGCCAGAAAGTGGACTCGGACATCAAGGTCGAGGTCGGCACGCACAAGGATCCCCACACGGAGAAGGAGATTCCCGCCGTGCTCGTATCCCGCCCGACCAACCAGCCGCGCCATCGCTCGCTGCACGGTCTGTATCGTGCGTTGATCAACAACATGGTGGTCGGCGTATCGAAAGGCTACGAAATCCAGCAGGAGCTGGTCGGTGTCGGCTTCAAGGCCGAAGTGAAGGGCCAGGTGCTCGAAATGAGCCTCGGCTACTCGCATGACACGCATTTCATGCTGCCCAAGGAAGTGACTGCCACGGCCGTTACGGAGAAGAAGGGCAACCCCATCGTGACGCTCAAGTCGATCGACAAACAACTCGTAGGCCAGGTTGCCGCCAAGCTGCGCTCGCTGCGCAAGCCGGAGCCGTACAAGGGCAAGGGTATCAAGTTCGTAGGCGAACAGCTGCGTCGCAAGGCGGGCAAATCGGCAGGTGCTAAATAGTAAATAGTCTGAAGTTATGTCACTGAACAAGATAGAAAGAAGAGAGAGGATCAAGATGCGTATCCGCAAGATCGTGAGCGGTACGCCCGAACAGCCTCGCATGACTGTATTCCGCAGCAACAAGCAGATCTACGTGCAATTCATCGATGACCTTGCAGGCGTAACCCTGGCGACGGCTTCGTCGCTGGACAAGGAGGTGGTCTCGGCCGTTGCCGGCAAGACCAAGTGCGAAGTGGCCGCCCTGGTGGGCAAGCTGGCCGCCGAGCGCGCCGTAGCCAAAGGCATCACGACCGTAGCGTTCGACCGCAACGGCTACCTTTATCACGGAAGAGTTAAACAGCTGGCCGAAGCAGCACGCGAAGGCGGTCTTAAATTCTAAGCATCATGTCGAATACCAACATAAAGAAAGTACGCACGAGCGACCT
>JAIECN010000007.1:2438-27491 GCA_029068505.1 Alistipes sp. | reverse complement strand
CCGGCGGCGTGCAGCAGCGGGAGTTTCGCGATCAATCCTTGCCCGGCCGACAGCAGGATCGGCGCCTCGATCGCTGCCCGGCTCCCCTCGTCGAGCGCCAGGATGCGGGCCGCCACGTCGTCGACGCTGGAACAGCGCACTTCCTGCCCCGATGCGGGGGAAAAGGTGCGGCCGATGCGGGCGAAAAGCAACTTGAGGTAGTCGTAGATTTCGGTCGTCGTGCCTACCGTCGAACGGGGATTGCGCGTGTTGACTTTCTGCTCGATGGCGATCGCCGGGGCGATGCCCGTGATGGTGTCGACGTCGGGCTTGCCGACCTTGCCCAGGAATTGCCGTGCATAGGCCGAAAGGCTCTCCACATAGCGGCGTTGTCCCTCGGCGAAGATCGTGTCGAAAGCCAGCGTCGATTTGCCCGACCCCGACAGACCGGTGATCACCACCAGCTTGTTGTGCGGGATTTCCACATCGATGTTCTTCAGATTGTGTACCCGCGCTCCTTTGATGTATATGCTGTTTTCGTGTTTCATCGCAAAAAAAGGAAATCCGAAATCATGAACCGATGCTTCCGCCTGCTTTCTTGAGCCTCTCTTCCAGTTCGTCGGCCCGGCTTTCGCGGATCGTGAGTTCCATGGTGCAGAGGTTGTCGAACCGCTGGGAGCGGATCGTGGGCTGGCATTCCTTGATCGCCCGCATGATGTCGTTCATCGCCATGTATGGGAAGTCGACCGTGATCGCCCGGTCGACCGTGCGTTCCACGACCGTGGCCGCTGCGATCGCTTCGGCCGCCGATTCGCGGTAGGCGGCGATCAGCCCCGGAACCCCCAGTTTCGTGCCGCCGAAGTAGCGGACTACGACGATCAGCGAGTCGGTGATTCCTGCCGAAAGCATCTGTCCCAGAATCGGTTTTCCGGCCGTACCCGAGGGTTCGCCGTCGTCGTTGGCCCGGAAGCGTTCGCCGCCAGGCCCCAGCCGCCATGCATAGCAATGGTGCGTCGCATCGAAGTAGCGTTTGCGCAGGGCTTCGAGATACCCGCGGATCTGCTCCTCGTCCTGCACCGGGTAGATGTAGGCCAGAAACTTGCTGCTTCGTTCGCGCGAAGCGGCTTCGGCCGGGGCTTCGACCGTCAGATAGGTATCTGCGGCCACCCCTATCTCACTTTTTTGAAGAGCCGCCGCCAGCGGATGTTCATCGGGAACGACCGGTTCTTTTCGAGCGACAGCCAGACGAACGAGGCTTTGCCCACGATATGGTCTTCGGGTACGAAGCCCCAGAAGCGCGAATCGGCCGAGTTGTGGCGGTTGTCGCCCATCATCCAATAGTAGTCCATCGCAAAGGTGTAGTCTGTGGCGGGAACGCCGTCGATGAGGATCGTGTCGCCCTCGGTAGTCAGCGTATGACCCTCGTATACCTCGATGATGCGGCGGTAGAGCGGCAGGTTTTCAGGCGTGAGCGCCACTGTGGCTCCTTTCTGCGGAATCCAGATCGGGCCGTAGTTGTCCTGGCTCCAGCGGGGGGTGTCCCACTGGGGGAATACCTCGCTGTTGGGCGGGCAGATGTAGCGGCGCACCATCGTCACGTTGTCCAGCCTGCGGAGTTCTTCGGCGGCTTTGTCCGTGAGGAACATGTCGTAGCCCATGCGGTTGCCCGAATATTCGCGGATGCCCAACTTGTCGATGGCATATTCGGTCAGCGGCGAAGTGACCTGCACCAGATATTGGTGTTGGGTGCCGGGTACGGGTTCCTGGGGCGCGCCGTTGATCCGCACGTCGCCGTTGCGCACTTCGAGCGTGTCGCCCGGCAGGGCCACGCAACGTTTGATGTAGTTTTCACGCTTGTCCACCGGGCGGCTGATGACCGTATAGGTGTCGTTGAGCCGGCGGCGCCCCTCCTCCTCGCCGAACGAGGCTTCGTAACTGCGCAGGACGTCGTAGTAGGTCGCGGCCTGGTTCTCCAGCAACACGGTGTCGCCCGCCGGAAAGTTGAACACCACCACGTCGTTGCGCTTGATCTTGCGCAGGCCCTTGAGCCGGTGGTAGCGCCAGCGGATGGCGTCGGAAAACGATTTTTTGGTCTGCGAGAACGGCATCGTGTGGTGCACGAACGGGAACGAAAGCGGCGTGTTGGGCATCTGCGGGCCGTAGGTTACCTTGCTGACGTAGAGGTAGTCGCCCACCAGGAGCGACTGCTCCATCGACGAGGTGGGGATGACGTACATCTGGAAGATGAAGATATGTACCAACGAGGCGACGATCGTGGCGAAAAGGATGGCGTTGACCCATTCGTAAACGGCCTTATAGGTCTTGCTGCGCCGGCACCATTCTGCGTTGCGGCTCCACACATGACGGTAGAACCAGCGCGAAATGTAGAGGTCGTAGATGATCGGCAGGCCCAGCAGCAACCAGAGGTTGCCAGTCCAGACTACGAACCAGAGGGTGTAAAGCGTGGCGGCGAGTCCGAAGCCCACCCATTTGTTGCGAAGTATCTCTCTGAGTTTTTCCATATCGTTCCAACGCATTGCGTGCGGTTTTATTGCATCAGGTCTTCCATGCCGAAAACGCCGTGCTTGCCGCACAGGAACTCGGCAGCAACGACGGCGCCGAAAGCCAGCGTACGGCGATTCTTGATCGTGTGGCGCAACTCGATGCGGTCGTCCTCCGATTCGTAGGTCACGGTGTGGATGCCGGGGACGGCGCCCTCGCGTACGGAGCCGATGACGAGCCGGTCGGCCGCCGCCTCGTCCGGACTGGCTATGCGGTTGGCGGCATGTTCGATGCCAGGGGCGTAATTTACCCACCCTTTTTTCGCGGTCAGGTTCTCGATCGCGCCCTCGGCCAGCGTGATGGCCGTGCCGCTCGGAGCGTCTTTTTTCTGGGTGTGGTGCACCTCGTCGATCCGCACGTCGTAGGAAGCCCCCAGCCGTTGGATCATCGCCGCCAGTTGGCGGTTGAGGCGGAACAGCAGGTTGACGCCCAGGCAATAGTTCGAGGCATAGAACATCGCGCCGTTGCGCTGGCGGCAGAGCGCCTGCAACTCAGGCAGCCGCTCCGTCCAGCCTGTCGTGCCGCTCACTACGGGCGTGCCTGCTTCGATGCAGGTGCGGATGTTGGCATAGGCCGTCTGCGGCGTGGTAAACTCGATCGCCACGTCGATGCCGGCAAGATGCGCCGCATCCAGTTCCGAGGCGTTGTCCGTGTCGATGACCAGAGCCGTTTCGTGGCCGCGTTCGGCCAGTATGCGTTCGATTTCGCGGCCCATTTTGCCGTAGCCGATGATCGCTGCTTTCATGGTTGAGTTTCGGTTATCTTTGCAAAATTACGAATTTTTCTCCGAATATCGGGTTGGGCGGCTCCGTTTTTATTCGCGGCTGCCGTCAGGGGGGGGGCGAATAGCCGTTGTTGCAAATCGCAGCTCCGGGCCGGCTGCCGATCGCCGAGAGACCCGGTGTTGCCGATCGTCCGCCCGACTTACTGTTGCCGATCGCCGATCCGGCCCGATTCTGCATGCGGGCGGTCGTCTCTCCTCCGGGTAGCGCCGGTGCGTGCATAAATAAATTTGGTACTGCGTCCGACATGCGTTATCTTTGTCTTCGGTTATGCGTTACTTTCTTGAACTTCGTTATAATGGCGGGGCTTACTTCGGTTGGCAACGGCAGCCCGACATGCCTACCGTGCAGCAGACGCTGGAGCAGTCGCTGACTACCCTTTTGCGCGAGCCTGTCGAACTGACCGGCGCGGGGCGCACCGATACGGGGGTCAACGCATCTTATTATGTGGCGCATTTCGATGCGATGCAGCCTGTCGACGATCCGCAGCGGTTGCTTTACAAACTCAATTTCATGCTGCCCGGAGACATTGCTGCCGACACCCTGACGCCGGTTGCCGAGGGGGCGCATGCGCGGTTCGATGCCCGCGAACGGGAGTACCGTTATTTCATTGAGCCGCACAAGAACCCTTTTACGCGCCATGCCGCATGGCAATATTATGTGCCGCTGGATGTCGCACGCATGAACGAAGCGGCGGCCATGCTGCTGGAATATGACGATTTCACTTCTTTCGCCAAACTCAACTCCAATAACAAGACCAACCGTTGCCGCATCATGGAGTCCGCATGGACGGTCGACGAAGCGGGTGTGTTGCGTTTCACGATCCGGGCCGACCGTTTCCTGCGCAACATGGTGCGGGCCATTGTCGGCACGCTGGTCGATGTCGGCCGCGGACGCTATACGCCGGAGGAGTTCCGGGCTATTGTGGCGAGCCGCGACCTCTCGCGGTCGAGCGCCGGAGCACCGGCCCAGGGGTTGTTTTTGAGCGATGTTCGCTACCCTGCCGATATTTTCGAACGCCGAACATTCCGAGACACGATGTTTTAAAGCGGGTCGGGCCGTGATTCGAGCAGGAACCGCTGCGTTGCCGGATGAAACTTCGGCACAGTTTGGCGAATATTCGTTGTACTAAAAATAAAAAAGCAGAAGCCTGTGTTGCTTCTGCTTTTTTGGGTGTTTCCGGAGGAAGCGGTTACTCTACTTCGGCCGGATCGACGATCTCGTGGGTGAGGATGTCGACGTAGAACGTTTCCGGCTCTTCGCCGCTGCGCGTTCTTGCCGCCGTTACCTGAACGACATGGCTGTTGACTTGGGTATATTCGCGGATCTCGCCCTTGAAAACACCCATTTGTACCAGCGTGTATTTGTTGATGTCCGAAATCCAGAATGTGCCGTCTGAAGCTCCGTAGATACGCTCCGGTCGGGAAAAGGCGAATCCCTTGATGGCCTTCTGCGCCTTGACCCACTCTTTTTGCTCGTAGTCGTAGATGTTGAGGGCGTCGTTGCTGCCGGTGGCATACATGCGTTCGGGACTCTGAGCAAAAGTTTTGGGCGAGAACGGCAGTGTCCAGGTCAGTTCGTCGATGTCCAGATTGGTGCCGTTCACGAAGTCGTCATCGATAAGCGAGGGATCGAGCACACGGATCGACTTGGCATCGTAGGCCGTCAGCAGGATGTGGCCCTCCTTGTCCACCTCCATGTAATAAACCGGCCATCCTTTGTTTGCCGTAGTATATGCTCCGGCTCCGGCCTGCTTGTAGCGTTTGACTTTCTGGTAGTTTTCCGGCGTGACGTCCGATTCTTTGTAAATGCTGATGGGGCCGGTCTTGTCTCGGGCGAAGATCAGTCCGTCTTTCACGGCCAGAGCCTGTACGTTGCAGACAGGCGATACTGCGGCATTGTAGTTTCCGTTGCCGATACACGTCAGGTATTCCATGTCCGGAAGCGAGAATACATGGATGAACGACGTGATTTCCGTGATGTAGAGCCTGTCGGCCGTCGGAACGATCGCGTTGATCGTGCTTACGAAGTTCTTTTCCGTGTTGTTGATCGTCCACTTGCTGATGGTCCGGAGCGGTTTTTTCTCTTTCTTGCTGTAGAGAATCAGGCTGTTTCCTACCGTGCCGCTGTTGGCCACGAAGAGCGTATCGCCGCGTTCGGCTACTGTGAAAGGTCTGAACTCGGCAGCTGCGCCCAGCCCCACCTTTTCGTAGTCGACGGTCTCCAGCGCCTCGTAGGTGTAGTACCAGTAGCTGTTGTAGGAGGCGTTGTCCAGATCGGTAATCGGTTCGGGCGCGGCAGTCTCTTCGGTGCAGCGCATGCCCGTCATGGTGCAGGCGAGCAAGAGTGTATATATGAATGTGCGTTTCATTTTTTGTCCGGATTTTTGGTTAGTTGAACTGGCTCAGCGGAATGGCGTAAACACACTGACCGCCTTTGCGGTCTACGATGAAGAGCGTGTTGCGGCGGATCAGACACTTGGCCGGATTGTGCAGTGTGATGTCGCCGATGGTGGTGTAGTCCTTGATGATGGCACCGGTTTCGGGGTTTACCTCGCAGAATTTCTGATCCGTTCCGGCGAACGAGACGAACAGACGGCCGTCTGCGCTCCATGCCGCCCCCATCGGGTTGAATTCGAAAGTCAGCTCCTTGTCGGAGGTCAGTTTGCCGCCCATCAGGCGCTGACTGTTCAGCTGAACCATTTTCTTCGAATCGTAGCAAACCGCATAGACGTTGCCTGCGTAGTCCGCAGTCATGGCATCGTTGCCACCGCCGCCCAAATTGTCGCTCGTTGCTACATAGCCGTTCGGAAGGTGCTCGATGAGTGCTCTCGTCAGGCCTTTATGAGCGTAGAGGATGCCGTTGGTCGCAGCCAGACCCACAGCGTCGAAACCTATGCCTATCATGGCGGTGCATTCGTAGGTTTCAGCGTCGAACGCGAAGACCGCGTTGTTGCTTCCGACTACATAGAATTTGTCGTGCGAACGGAGAATGTCGGCCGGAGTATCCGTATTGATCGTATTGCCGTTCGGAAGGGTAAACTGCTTGATCGATTTTTCGAGTACGGGTTTGCCGGTCGACAGATCGAAGATCTCCAGCGAGAAGTTGCCCCGCCGGATGTCGTTCGACACGTACATCTTGTCGCCGTATACGTAGACGCCGCGCGGCATGTAATCCGCTTTGGATGCTTCGGCATCGTTGTAGTCCAGTTTGAACGAGAGCGCCGGTGCATCTTCCTTCTCGCCCCAGTCGGTGTCCAGGAAATCCTCGCCTCGGCCCAGACCGCCGTCGATTGCGTCGAGTTCGGGGTCTTCGATGATGTATGTCGAGGGATAGAACATCGTACTGTTGTACTTGTTCTTCGCGGTTCTGCGGGTCTGGAGGAAACGGCGCGAGTAGACGGGCAGTTTCTTGGCCAATGCCAATTCGACGTACATTTTGCCGCACAAGGCAGTCCAGCCCGTGGTGCCTCCGTAGGTCATGTTGCCATTGTGGCTGTAACCGATGCAGTGGGCGAACTCGTGGAACGGACTTTCCGTATAGCTTCGGTCGTCGGGATAGTGCTGGTAGAAGCAATCGTCGGCCAGGCAGTAGATTCCCCCGCCGCCGAGTCCCAGGACGCCGGAGCGGTGCACGCAGCCGAACTTGAGTATGGAATGTCCGGTCGCCTGCTTGAGCAGGACATCCTTGTCGACGAGGACGTCTGTGGCGCTGTACAACGGCCCCCAAGCCTTCAATGCGGCTTCGAATTCGGGGCAGGAGAACATGTACATGATGTTCAGCGCGAAAGCCACCCCTTCGCGGGCCTGATAGGCGCGCAGCGGCCAGTCTCCATAGGTTTTGGTGTCGAACGTGTAGTCCTGGAACCGGATGAAGCAGTGGCTCTTGATCGTTTGCAGGGTTTTATAGTAGGGCGCGTCGCATTCGAGTTCGAGCGTGACGTTCTCCTTGGTCAGGTGGGGATTGGCCATGATCTGGATGAGCTTGCCGCTTCGCGTGACGGCTTTCATGTCTTCCGAGATGAACGGCAGCTGCATGCGGAACTGCTGGAAAGGCATGAGTTTCTCGAAGACGAACAACTTGAATTGTTCGTCGTAGCCCTCCAACTTGGCCCAGATGGTCACATTGGGCAGGGCACGGGGGCTATAAAACCGAATCTGGAACCACAGATCGTCTTCCAGGGTTATCTGAATGGGCTGATCGGCATAGAAACTGCGCTCATTCTGATTGAAGAAGATGTTCGACGGCTCGTCATCGTTGAGCAGGTAGTAGGTGTTCTGATTGTTGTAGTCGGCCGTGGACAAACGAATCGGAAGACCGTCGGGATGCAGCTGTTCCATGTCGGGCACAAGGGCCTCTTCAGTGCACCCGGATAGCAGAAAGGCACTGATTATCAGCCCCCCCCCGAGGATTTTGGCGAAAAGTTTTTTCATCGTTCGAGCTGTTTTTGATTATTCAAAAAACCAGGTTTCAGTCAAAACAGCGGCAAAGATAGATATTTATTGCAAATTATTGCATGCCGGGCGATTATTTGATTCGATTTTTAAATTCGAAGTCGATAAAAGATGCGAATCGCAAGTTTGCAGGGCGTTGTTTTTGTCCGGTCGAAAAAAAAGCCGGACATTCCTTCGAGGAAGTCCGGCGGCGAACGATGGTTCGATCTTTTTATTTATAGGTGTATCGCGTGCCCGAGTGCCGCTTCTGCGGCTTCCATGATCCCTTCGTTCATCGTCGGGTGGGCATGGATCGTGCGGGCGATCGCTTCGGCTGTGGCGCCCAAGGTGCGGGCCAGGGTCGGTTCGGCCAACATTTCGGTGACGCCTGCGCCCACCATGTGGGCGCCCAGCAGTTTGTCCTGTTCGTCGAAAATCAGCTTCACGAATCCGTCGCGGTCGCCGGCGGCCGTGGCCTTGCCCGAAGCCGTGAATGGGAATCGGCCGATCTTCACGGCGATCCCCTTTGCGGCGGCCTGTTCTTCTGTGAGACCCACCGATGCCACCTCCGGAGTCGTGAAGATACACGACGGAATGGCCGCATAGTTTACCGGCGAGGGATTCAGCCCGCAGATGGCCTCCACGCAGCAAACCGCCTCGGCCGATGCCACGTGGGCCAATGCCGGGCCGGGCACCGCGTCGCCGATGGCATAGATGCCCGGTATGTTGGTGCGGTAGCATTCGTCCACGACGATTTTGCCCCGTTCGACCCCGACCCCGACTTCTTCAAGTCCGATCCCCTCGATGTTGGCCTGCACGCCCACGGCCGAGAGCACCACGTCCGCTGTCAGCGTCTCCGGCCCTTTCTTGCCCTCGATGTCCACCTCGCAGCGGTCGCCGACGACCCGGGCCTGCTTGACCGTCGTCGAGGTCAGCACCGTAGCCCGCAACTTGCGGAATGCGCGCTCCATAGTTTTCGACACCTCCTCGTCTTCGAGCGGCATCATGCGCGGCAGGTATTCGATGACCGTCACCTTGACCCCGAGCGTCGCATAGAAGCAGGCGAATTCGCTGCCGATGGCTCCCGACCCGACAACGATCATCGACTCGGGCAGCTGCGCCAAGGTCAGCGCCTGACGCGACGTGATGATCCGCTCGCCGTCGATCGGCATGAACGGCATCTCGCGCGGCCGGGCGCCCGTCGCCAAGATGATGTGGTCGGCTTCGTAGTCGGTGCCGTCGACATCGAGGTGCCCCGGCGCCGTCAGCCGCCCGAAGCCGGCGATCAGGTCGATGTTGTTCTTTTTCAGCAGGAACAGCACCCCTTTGTTC
Organism: Alistipes sp.; assembly: GCA_029068505.1. GTDB lineage: Bacteria > Bacteroidota > Bacteroidia > Bacteroidales > Rikenellaceae > Alistipes. The sequence goes on along the minus strand of JAIECN010000007.1, from coordinate 18,403 downwards.
ATGGTCTCGGCCACGGTGCGCGAACGCGCCACCATCTTGTCCAGTGCCGGGCGCACTTCGCCCGTCAATTCTACGCCGTATTGTTCGGCGGCCTTGCAGTGGGCATAGATCTGCGCGCTTTTGAGCAGCGCTTTGGTCGGTATGCAGCCCCAATTCAGGCAGACGCCTCCGGCTTCGGCCCGCTCGACGATTCCTACCCTTTTGCCTAACTGGGCCGCGCGGATCGCAGCTACGTAGCCGCCCGGGCCGCCGCCCACCACCAGAATGTCGTATTTCATAGCCTTGCGTTATTCGATCCGGCGCGCCGCAGTCGGCGCACGTGCGGATTTATTCGTTGATTACTTTCAAGATTTTCCCGTTGTCGGCCGCTACGGCGCGCTTCCATTTCTCGTTGTAGCCCGGGAACTGGATGTTGTCGGGAATGTCGCGGCCGTTGCCGTTCTCCACGAAGTGTGCCGCGGTGCCCGGGCCGTCGAGGAATTCCAGCACATCGGCATGTTCGCTCTTGACGTTGCCGTCCATATATTTTACCAGCAGGTACTTGTCCAGCTTCGACCAGCGGTCGAAAAGTTGCTGTGCCGTCTGCACCGAGTAGTCCGTCAGGTAGCGCGTGCGTTTCTTGGCCGGAAGTGTCGCCGCCTTGGCATCGGTCTGGGGCACCAGCGTTTGCAGCTGATCGTTCTCCCAAGCGTCCACGACCTTGCGGATGTCGGCGGCGATCATGTCGTAGCGCATGTAGGCGAAGTTCGTCACCCGGTTGAAGAGCCAGAACGCCGATGTGGGCGAATAGTTCAACATCGAGCCGTTTTTCTCGCTGAAGCATTCGGGCACTTCGGTCGCCGAGCAATAAACGGGGGTCAGACACGATGTCGCAGCGTCGTCGACGCCGAACCACAGGATGCCCATGTCGCGCGGCATGTCGGGCCGGGCCTGCGCTACGAACCAGAAGCCGGTCTGCTGGGTCGCCGTAGCGCGCTCGTTGCAGTATTCCGTGCCGTCGACTTCGAAATACATCGGACGCCAGCGGTAGGGACATGCGTGGCCTCCGGCACCCAGGTCGGCGGTCATGTCCATGGGCGTGCCCTCGTAGTGGTCGCGCATGCAGTCGAAGACGGTTTTGGGCGAGACTTTGGCGCGCGGCTTTACCCACAGCGGCATCTTGTTGGTTTTGTTGTAACCCATCGCATAGTCGGTGTAGGCGTCCATGCCGTCGGCCACCGTGCGGAAGAATGCCCACACGCGGGCTTCGCAGCCGCGCAGCGCCCCGAAGTCGGCCGGAGCGTAGGCATCCGAGAAGCTGAACTCCTCGTCGCAGCCCTCGTAGTACCCCATTTCACGGGCGAAGTCGACAACATCGGGGGCGTAGAGACAATTTTCGGGGTCGTCTTTCGGGAAAGTCGTGATGCGGGCCTGGTTGGCGTGGGCCGATACATAGCCGTCGGGAATGCGGCGAGCCACCCACACGATGCCCTTGCGGGCATTGCCGCCCTGGCCGTCGTCCTTGTAGCCTTTGCCGATCAACTCCATGATCCATGCTTCGTCGGGGTCGGCGATCGAGAACGACTCGCCGGACGATGCGTAACCGTAGGTATCGGCCAATTCGACGATCACGTCGATCGCCTCGCGGGCGGTCTTGGCGCGCTGCAACGCGATATAGATGAGCGAGCCGTAGTCGATCCGCCCGGTCGGGTCTTCCAGCTCGTGGCGTCCGCCGTAGGTCGTCTCGGCGATGATGAGCGAGTGCTCGTTCATGTTGCCCACGGTCGACCACGTACGAGCCGGCTGCGGGATGTCGGTCAGATAACGGCCCGTATCCCATTCGTAGACGGGTAACAGCGCACCGGCCTTGTGGCGTCCGCCCGGGGTGTGGTAGAGCGCGCCGTAGAGACCGTGCGAGTCGGCGGCATAGGAGACCATCACGGAACCGTCGGTCGAGGCCCCCTTGGTAACGATGAAGTTGGTGCAGGCCAACGCCGCACCGAACGGTGCGACAGCGGCAGCCAACAGAACGAAGAGTTTTTTCATGGTTCGAGAAATTTGAACAGCGGCAGAGCGCCCCGCGTGCGGTGTCGAAAACTGTTCGAACGACGGGAAGACGATCTGCCACCTACAAATATAGGAAACAAATCGCGAAAAACGAACATCGGGGGACTAAATGTAAGAAGAATGCAGAGTCGGCGGCGAAGAAGCGAAAGTAATTAGCCGTCCGGAGAATCTATTTTAATTACATATTTTTATCGTGTTGTCCGATTTTTGCCTATTTTTACGCAATCAAAAATCGAAACGTCATGTTGGAAATCGCCTGCAATCTTTCGCGCATAAGGGCGTCGCTGCCCGAGGGGGCGACGCTGGTCGCCGTGTCGAAAACCCATGCTGCGGAGGCCATCCGCGAGGCGTTCGACGCTGGGCATCGCATTTTCGGCGAGAGCCGCCCGCAGGAGTTGTGCGCCAAATATGAGGTGCTGCCCAAGGAGATCGAGTGGCACATGATCGGCCATTTGCAGACCAACAAGGTCAAGTACATAGCCCCGTTCGTGCGCATGATCCAGTCGGTCGACAGCGCGCGCCTGGCCGAGACCATCCAACGCGAAGCCGCCAAGTGCGGGCGGACGATCGACATTCTGTTGGAAATCCATGTGGCGCAGGAGGAGACCAAAAGCGGCTGGGATGTGGGCGAACTGAAACGTTATGTCGAAACGGCGGCGTTCTCGTCAATGCCCAACGTGCGGGTGCGCGGGGTGATGGGCATCGCTACCAACACCGACGACGAAAGGATCATCCGGCGTGATTTCGGGGAGCTGAAACGGTGTTTCGAACTGTTGCGGCCCTATTTCGGCGGGCGGTTCGACACCCTCTCGATGGGAATGTCCCACGACTACCCCATTGCCGTTGAATGCGGGGCCAACATGGTGCGTGTCGGCTCCTCGATCTTCGGAGAGAGAGATTATACGTCCAAAGGATGAGCGGCCCCGAACGGGTGCCGGCTTATTTTCCGAACCGGTATTGCAGCACGTCGCGCCAGCCTAACAGCAACTCCTTGATGGGGAGCCGTTTCTTGCCGGCTATTTGGAGTTCCGATAGGACTATCCAGCCGTCGGCGCATGCCACGCGAACGAATGTACGGCAGTCGCTTTCCACCGAGCCGGGAAGTGCGCCGGTGGATGCCGGTTCGAACCTGGCTTCGAATATTTTGACCGTGATGGGTGCCGTTCCGTCTTCCTTGCAGAGTTCGCTCCAGGCCGCAGGATAGGGCGACAATCCGCGGACGAGATCGACGATCTTCTTTCCGGGACAATTCCAGTCGATGCGGCAATCCTCCTTGAATATTTTCGGTGCCGGATGCAACGTCGATTCGTCGATGTGCTGCTGCTCGATCGGTGCGATGTCGCCCGCGGCGATCCGATCTACGGTATCGGTCACGAGTTTTGTCCCGGCGTGCATCAACTTGTCGTAGAGCGTGCCCACGTTGTCTTCGGGCAGAATAGGCATGCGTTCCTGTGCCAGAATAGCCCCCTTGTCGATTTCGTGGTTCAGCAGGAACGTCGTCACGCCCGTTTCCGTCTCGCCGTTCATGATCGCGCGGTTGATCGGCGCGGCGCCGCGGTATTGGGGCAGCAGCGAGGCGTGGAGGTTGAACGTCCCCAGCCGCGGCATGGCCCAGATCGTCTCGGGCAGCATGCGGAACGCGATGACGATGCCCAAGTCGGGCTGCAATGCCTGCATCGCTTCGACGAACTCCGGATCGCGCAGTTTCTCGGGTTGCAGGATCGGCAGTCCCAGGCTGCGGGTGGCGATCTTCACATCGCTTTCGTGCATCTTCTGGCCGCGGCCGGCGGGTTTGTCGGGTGTCGTGACGACCGCCACGACGTTGTATCCTCCCTCGACCAGCGCGCGGAGCGACGGCACGGCGAATTCGGGCGTGCCCATGAAGACGATCCGTAAATCCTTGGCGTTCATCGGCTATTTCTTTTTGAGTCCCAGCGTGTGCTGCATGCGTTCCTGCTTGGTTTCCAGGTAGTGTTCGTTGTATTTGTTGGGTGCGATGACGATCGGCACGATCTCGTCGATCTTCAGTCCGTAGCCCTCCAGCCCGGCCCGCTTGAGCGGGTTGTTGGTCAGCAGGCGCATGCGGCGGATGCCCAGTTCGCGGATGATGCTCGCCCCCACGCCGTAGTCGCGTTCATCGGCCTTGAATCCCAGCCGCAGGTTGGCGTCGACGGTATCCAGCCCTTCGTCCTGGAGTTTGTAGGCGTGTATCTTGTTGCACAGCCCGATGCCGCGGCCCTCCTGGTTGAGGTAGACGATCGCGCCTTTGCCTTCCTTGTCGATCATCTGCATGGCCCGGTGGAGCTGGTCGCCGCAGTCGCAGCGATACGATCCGAAGATGTCGCCCGTGGCGCACGACGAGTGCACGCGGATCAAGACCGGTTCGTCCTCCGTCCATTCGCCCTTGGTCAAGGCTACGTGCTCCACTCCGTTGGATTTCTGACGGAACGGGGTGATCTTGAAGTCGCCCCATTCGGTCGGCAGGGGCACGGTAACCCCTTTCTCGATCAACGATTCTTCGCGCAGCCGGTAGGCGATCAGCGAAGCGATGGATATGATTTTCAGATCGAATTTCTTGGCGATTTCGCGCAGCTGCGGCATGCGGGCCATGGTGCCGTCCTCGTTCATGATCTCGATGAGCGCACCGGCGGGCTGCAAACCGGCCAGACGAGCCAGGTCGACGGCCGCTTCGGTATGGCCCGGACGGCGCAGCACCCCTTTCTCGCGGGCGCGCAACGGATTGATATGGCCCGGACGCCCCAGGTCGGCCGGCCGCGTCGCGGGATCGGCCAGCGCGCGGATGGTCGCCGCGCGGTCGTGGATCGACACGCCCGTGGTGCAGCCATGGCCCAGCAGGTCGACCGTCACGGTGAACGGCGTTCCCAGCAGCGACGTGTTGTTTTCTTCCATCATGTTGAGGCCCAGCTGTTCGCAACGTGCTTCGCTCAGCGGGGCGCACAGCACGCCGCGGCCCTCCTTGAGCATGAAGTTGACGATCTCGGGCGTGATTTTCTCCGCCGCGACGATGAAGTCGCCCTCGTTTTCGCGGTCTTCGTCGTCGACCACGATCACCACTTTGCCGGCGCGGAAATCTTCGATGACTTCCTCCACGCTATTGAGCGTCGTTTCCTTTGTCATGTCGTTTGAATTTTAGCTTGTTTCCCAATTTCCGCACCCGCGGTTCGATGCGTTCGCGCAGGGCCTTGAACTTGCCGGCATACCAGTCGGTGTCCAGCAAGGCCGAGTCGTTGGTAGCCTTGTAGGTGAGGTATACGGCGATGGGCGTCAGAATGAACGACGAAATCCACATACCCCAGATGGCCTCCCAGTTGCCCTCCTTGACCTGTTTTTCGCCCGAAAGGCTGATGATGTAGTAGATCACGAAGAAGATCACCGACACCACCACCGGCAGGCCCAGGCCGCCCTTGCGGATGATGGCGCCCAGCGGCGCGCCGATCAGGAAGAAGATGATGATCGAGACCGGGAGCGACACTTTCTTGTGCCATTCGACTTTCGACCGGTAGAGTCGGTTGAGCGCATCTTTGGCCATCGACTCGTCGAACGAGAACATGTTGCGCGAGGTCTTGGCCAGCGTGCGGGCCTGGTTCCAGATGCGCTCCTTTTCGCGCAGGGGCAGCCGGGCGATCGAGTCGGCCGACTGCATCGTGCGGAAGCGGCGCTTGTCGACGCGCAGGCTGTCGGGCAGCGGCAGCACGCTGTTGTCGCGGGCGAAAATCTGCTCTTTGAGCAACGGTTCGTAGGAGCTGGTCGTCGCCGTGTTGACTTTCAGCTCCAGCGAGTCGATGTCTTTCTGCAATTCGTTGATGTTCTTCGTCTGGCTGTTCGACACTTGGCTGCCGTCGCTGCGCTCCATGGCGAAACCGTCCATGGCGATGGCCTGCTTCTGGAGGTCGAACGTGTGGTGGCGCAGGGCGCTCTTGGTGTACCATTGGTTGTTGCGGGTCTGCTCGTAGGTCTCTCCGTTGTAGAGCGTCACCAGGAGATATTTCTTGTCGTCCGAAAGGCGGATGTAGCCCGAGTCGGCGACAATGGTGTTCATGTTGCCGTTGGCCGGACGGTTGTCGTAGATCAGCACGTCGCGCAGCAGGTGCGTCTCGGGGTCTTGATGCCCCACGCGGATCGACATGTTCTCGATGCCGTTGAAGAAAAGACCGTCTTGGAATTCGAGCGTCTGGCGCTGCTGGCGGATGTCGTAGATGATGCTGTACATCTTCTTGTTGGCGTAGGGCACCAGGTTGTTGCCGATGAAGAAGCTCCCTACGGCGATGAAACTCACCAGAATGAGCAACGGCTTGGTGATCCGCACCAGCGAGAGGCCCGCCGACTTCATGGCCAGCAGCTCGTAGTTCTCGCCCAGGTTGCCCATCGTCATGATCGCAGCCAGCAGCACCGCCAGCGGCAGGCCCAGCGGCAGCATGTTGGCCATGGCATAGGTCATCAGCTCGATGATGATGCCTGCGCTCAAGCCTTTGCCCACCAATTCGTCGATGTAGCGCCACACGAAGTTCATCATCAGCACGAACATCACGATGAAGAACGTGAGGATCATCGGGCCGAGGTAGGCTTTCAGGACGAGTTTGTGGATGGTTTTCATGCGGCCGATACCGATTTTCTGCGACGCAAAGTTAAGAGTTTTACGATAACAAGCGCAAAAGTGAGCGTAAATATTATGGCGGCGCCGGGCGGCACCTCAAGGTGGTAGCTGACGGCCAGTCCAGCTACGTTTCCGACGACCGCCACTGCGGGTGCCGCCAGGGCCAGCGTGCGGTAGGAGCGCGAAAGCGTGTTGACGATCGCCACGGGGAGCGTGAGCAGCGAGATGAGCAGGACGATGCCCATGACGCGGATCGCCAGGACGATCGTCGCGGCGACGATGGCCGCCATGCAGTAGGAAATAGCTTGCGTGCGGATGCCGCGGCTGCGGGCGAATTCTCTGTCGAACGCCACATACATGACGGGCCGGAGCCACAAGGCTGCGCCGACGATCAACAACAACGTAAGGATGGCCAGCCCGGCCACGTCGCTGCGCGTCACGGTGATGATGCTGCCGAACAGATAGGCCGACAGATCGCCCGAGGTGTAGCCCGGGCGCAGACTCATGAAGAATGCCCCCACGGCCATGCCCACCGACCAGATGATCCCCACGGCCGAATCTTCGCGTATGCGGCCGCGGCTTCCGGCCCACTCGATGCCCAGGGCCGAGCAGACCGCGAAGAGCATGGCTCCTGCGATCGGGTCGGTGCCCAGGTAGAATGCGATGCCCAGCCCGCCGAACGAAGCATGGGTGATGCCGCCGGCCAGGAACACCATGCGCCGGCATACCACGTAGGTGCCTGCCAGTCCGCATGTTATGCCCGACAGGATGCACGCCGCCAAGGCGTTGGACAGATAGCCGTATTGAAGCAGGTCGTCGATGAATCCCATGTTCCGTTGCTCGAAAGTGTGCAAATTTACGCTTTTTTCTGGGAAAAACCCTTCTTTTTCGGGCGGTTTTCGTAATTTCGCGGTGGAAAACCCTACCCTTGTTATGCAACCTCGCAGAGTCAATTTTCATACCCTCGGCTGCAAGCTCAACTTTTCGGAGACCTCTACCCTGGCCCGGGAATTCGAGAGCGGCGGTTTCGAGCGCGTGGCGCCCGATGCCGAAGCCGACATTTGCGTGATAAACAGCTGCTCGGTCACCGAGCATGCCGACAAGAAGTGCCGCAACTTGATCCGCAAGCTCCATCGGCGCAACCCGCAGGCGATCATCGCCGTGACGGGTTGCTATGCTCAACTCAAGCCCCAAGAGATCGCGGCGATCGAAGGCGTGGATATAGTGTTGAGCAACAACGACAAGGGCGAATTATACAAGCGCGTGACCGCCCTTTCGGGCAAGGGGCGCGCCCAGGTGTACAGCTGCGACACCGAGTCGCTCACGTCGTTCTTCGCCGCCTTTTCGAGCGGCGACCGCACGCGCGCTTTCCTCAAGGTGCAGGACGGGTGCGATTATTGTTGTTCCTATTGTACGATCCATTATGCCCGCGGGGCGAGCCGCAACATGCCTGTTGCCGAATTGGTGGAGGAGGCTCGGCGGATCGCCGGGGCCGGGCAGCGCGAAATCGTCATCACGGGAGTCAATACGGGCGATTTCGGCCGCACGACGGGCGAGAAGTTCATCGATCTGCTACGAGCCTTGAACCAGGTCGAGGGGATCGAGCGCTATCGCATTTCGTCCATCGAGCCGAATCTGCTGACCGACGAGATCATCGCTTTCTGTGCTGCGTCGCCCAAGTTCCAGCATCATTTCCATATTCCGCTCCAGAGCGGGTCGGACCGGATTCTGGGGCTGATGCGCCGGCGTTACACCACAGCCCGTTTCGCCGAGCGCGTCGAGGCCGTGCGGCGTGCGATGCCGGGGGCTTTCATCGGCATCGACGTGATCGTGGGTTTTCCCGGCGAGACGGAGGCCGATTTCCGCACGACTTACGAGTTTCTGGAGCGGCTGCGGCCGGCGTTCCTGCATATCTTCCCGTTTTCCGAACGGCCCGGCACTCCTGCGGTGGAGCTGCCCGGCAAGGTGCAGGCGTCGGTGGCTACGCGCCGGGTGGCCGAGCTGGAGGAGCTGTGCGCCCGGCTTCACGGCGATTTCTGTGCGCAAGGATGCGGTACGGAAGCCGACGTGCTCTTCGAAAGTACGATGCGCGGCGGCATGATGTTCGGCTACACGGGCGAGTATCGCCGGGTCAGGGCGCCCTACGACCGGCAGCGGATCAACACCGTGTGCCGGGTGGCGCTCGGGGCCATGGATGAATCGCACGATTTGTGGGGCGAAATCCGGGAATAATAAGGGAATATCGCTATATTTGCACGATTCAAGAATTAAGAAGATTTTATGACGGGTTTGCGCAAAAGGGTGACGATCGGTTTTTTGAGCATCGTTTGCTTGCTGTTCTTTTCGGGGATGGTGTCGCTGGTGGAATTGAGCCGGTTGAGCCATGATACGGACGATATTCTGCGTACCAACAAGCGCAGCATCGAACTGGCCAAGGCGATGCTCGACGCCGCCTACAACCACAATGTGGCGATGATCCATCTGTCGGTTTTCGGAGACCGCGACTACGACAGTTTGTGCACGGCAAGCCTGGAACGGTTGGAAGAACGGTTGCAGGCAGCCCAGGCCGAAGCGATCGACAGGTCGGTGCTCGACTCGACGGCTTTCGCCGCGACCGACCTGCGGGTGCTGACCGACAGCTACATGGCTTTCGGGATGCCGGATCCGGCGGCGGGGAAGGCTTTTCGGAACGATTCGGAGGGCGCCCGCTGGTACAAGAACGAATATATGGCGGTCTACATTCGTCTGACAAGCTCCATCAAGGCCTACATGACTTCGACGCAGAGTTCGCTGGCACCGCATACCGAGCAAATGAAGAAGAACGCCTACAGGGCCGTCACGCCGGTATTGATTTCGCTGGCCGTGATGATCGCCATCGTATTGATGCTCTATTATTTCATGTCGATCTATTGCGTCGATCCGATTCTGCGGATGAACAAGAGCCTGGGCGACTGGCTGGCGTTCCGCATGCCGTTTGCGGTCAAGGGCGATCTGAAGGACGAAATGTTGGAACTGAAAGAGAAGATCGATTCCTTGATCTCCCTTTTCAAACAAAATAAAGCGTAGTCTGCGATGCGGGTCGACGTAGTGTTGAGGTATATCGGCATGGTGATGTTGTTCATCGCCGGGTTCATGCTGCTTTCGGCCGGTATTTCGTGGCTGGGCGGCATGGATTCGTCGTTCTATCCGTTGCTGCTCGCTGCGTTGCTGACTGCGTTGCTGGGGGCTTTCCCGTTGATTTTCGTCGAGAAGAAGGAGCAGCTTTCCAACAAGGAGGGATTCTGCATCGTCGTCGGCTCCTGGCTGGTGGCCTGCGTCGTCGGCACGTTCCCCTACTTGATCTGGGGCGGCGAATTCACGCCGGTCAACGCGCTGTTCGAAAGCGTTTCCGGATTCACGACCACCGGAGCCACCATCCTGACCGATATCGAAGCCCTGCCTCAAGGCATGCAGTTTTGGCGTATCGCTTCGACATGGATCGGCGGCATGGGCGTAGTGATGTTCGCGTTGGTGATCCTGCCGTCGATGGGGCGCAGCAAGATGACGCTTTCGAACGTGGAGCTTTCCACGCTGGCCAAGGACAATTATCGTTATCGCACCCAAATCATCGTGCAGATTCTGCTGGTGGTCTACCTCGGGTTGACTGTGCTGGCTACCTTGTCGCTCAAGTTGGCCGGCATGGATTGGTTCGATGCCGTGTGCCACGGGATGTCGGCGAGCGCCACGAGCGGTTTTTCGACCCGCAACGCCGGTGTAGCCTAGTACAACAGCCCCGTGATCGATACGATTCTTATCTTCGTGATGGCTACCGCAGGCATCCATTTCGGATTGATATATGCCACGGTCACCGGCAAGCGCAACAACATCTTCCGCTCGGAGGTGACCCGATGGTATGCCGGCATGTTGTTGGCGGGCGGTGTCGTGATCGCCTTCAGTCTCTATGCTGCCGGCCTTTATCCGACCCTCTCTGCGGCGTTCCGCTACGGATTGTTCCAGTTCGTCTCGCTGACCACCACTACAGGATTCGCCACGGCCGACACCAATTTGTGGACTCCGCTGGCCGTGGTCTTGCTGATTTTCGGGTCGCTCGTCTGCGCGTCGGCCGGGTCGACGTCGGGCGGCATCAAGATCAACCGCCTGCTGCTCGCCGGCAAGATGATGCGCGTGCGGCTCAAGCAACAGCAGCACCCCAACGCCGTGATCCGCATCCGCATGGACGGCGCGGTGCAGGAGACCGAGCTGCTGCATGCGGTGATGACGTTCATCGTTGCCTACCTCGTGTTGATCTTGTTGGGCACGGTCTTCGCCACGGTTTGCGGCGTCGATCTGACGACCGCTTTTTCGGGATCCGTCGCCATGATCGGCAATGTGGGGCCGGGATTCGGGGCGGTCGGATCGATGAACAACTATGCGGCGCTTCCCGGGGCGCTCAAGGTTTTCGATGCGTTCTTGATGTTGTTGGGACGTTTGGAGATTTTCGGATTGATTCAGCTCTTTTTCATGAAATGGTGGAGATGACCAAAGCAGTTCGCAGGATTTGTGTGCTTGCCGGGGCGGCGTGCTTCGGTACGATGGTGTTGCAGGCCGGCCAGCCTTCCGTCGAGGCGCGCATAGCCGGATTGGAGAACAACGTCGAATACATGACCTTGCTGGTCGAGGATGCGGAGTTGCAGATACGCGAGGATTCCGTAGTCCGGGCCGTGGAGGGCATGCGGCAGCGCTTGCGCGAAAATCCGGAGGAAGGGCGCCGTTGTGCGGAGGAGATATTGGAGCTGGAGAACCGGATTTTCGAAATCCGCACGGCCAAGGGGCGGTTGATCGCCCGGATCAACACCATCGAGCAAGACTGGGTGTTGGCCAATCTCAACGGGGCGGCTCCGTCGCCCGAACCGGTCGCGGAATCCGTGCCCGAAGTTCCCGAGGAGGCGCAGGCGCGCAATCTGGTCTACAATCCGTGTTTCCGTGCCGGCTTGTCTGCGGCCGATCATGCGGCTTTGTTGCAGGCCCAGCGTCTGGAGACGGATGCGGCGGAGTGCATGAAGCGTTACGTTGCCAATCACACCACCCTTCGGCAGCTGGCCGAATCCTATCGTACCGCATCGGTCGAGAGCGAAGCGATAGCGCTCTACGATCGTTATATGATGCTCGATGCGGAAAACCGGGCCTTGGCCGACTCGTTGTCCGGCTTGTGGAACTTTATTTTCGATAACAAGAGCTACGCCTACGATTATTTGTTGGACAAGCTGGGGCATGAAGATCTGCTTGCCGCACAAGAGGACGCTGTGGCCGAGGCGGCCCGCAGCATGGCCGAACTGGAAGGTACGACAGCTTCGGACGAGATCGTCGACTATGTGTTGCGCAAGCAGGTGATCGTGGATTATGAAACGACCGTAGCCGGTGCGTTGGGGCTGGCCAAGGCGAGCGATTCGCTGCGCAGCGTTGCCATGCAGTTGTGCGCCGTCGATTATCGGTTGCCCCGGCAAACGATCGAGGAGCGCAGTTTCTTGGTTTTCGACGATGTGGCGTTCTCCTCCGTTCCGCAATATACGGCCAAGCATCCGATTCCGGAGTGCCGTGTTCATGCCCGGGGCACGATCTACCGGGTGCTGCTCGGCACCTACCGCACCCAGCGCCCGCCCACGATTTTCCGGGGCGCCTATCCTTTGTTCTATACCGTCGACAAGCAGGGGCAGTGGCGTTATTTTGCCGGCGGTTTCGCTACGCGTCAGGAGGCCGAGGAGGCCCAGGCGCGTCTGAAGAAACGCGGTTTCGTGCGGCCCGAGGTCGTAGTCTGGAACGATGGCGTATATCGTAATGTCACGGTCGATGGCGAGGCGGCGCCCGGTGTTTTCTGCGTGGAGATCGACACCTCCGATCCGCTTTCCGACGAGGTGAAGGCTGCGATCGCCCGTACGGCACGCCATGCCGGGCTTTCGCGCGCCGGGCAGAAGTTCGTCGTGGGGATGTTCGACGACCGGGCCGCTGCCGAACGCGTGGAGAGCGCCATACGCCAGGCAGCGCCCGAATTGGAAATAAAAGTTGCGGAAACGACCGAATAGCCGGAAATTTTCGTATCTTTAACTGCGTTTTATACTGACTTCGCCCAAGATACTCTCGTCTCGATAATGCTCGAATCAATTCGGCATTGCGTTCGGCTTACCCGTATCTTTGGAGCGATGGAAATTTCAAATAGCGTACGGCCATGTTTTATATTGCGATTCTTATTTTCTTCGGTCTGTTGTTTCTGGTTGCCGAGTTAGTGCTTCTTTCCGGATTTTCAGTGGGCGCCGTGCTGGCGCTGGTCTGCTACGGCAGTTCGATCTATATGGCGTTCCGCGACTACGGTCCTTTGACGGGCAGCCTTGTCGTCGTTGCCGTTGTGCTCTTGTCGCTCGTGGCAACGGTCGTTTCGTTGAGGGCCAAGACCTGGCAGCGTTTTTCGCTCAAGCAGGAAATACGATCTTCCTCCATGCCCCGGCCCGAAGAGGAGTTGAGCACGGGTGCCCGGGGCACTACCCTCTCGCGCCTTTCGCCGATGGGCAAGGTCGAGATCGACGGTCGGGTCTACGAGGCCAAATCGCTGGATTCCTATGTCGATCCGCGCAAGGAAATCGAAGTCGTGGGATTCGAGAATTTCAGCGTCATCGTGAAAACAATCGATTAAAACATTATAGATTATGGACATTCATGCTGGCTTGATCGCTTTGACTGTTTTTGTGGCTCTTTTTGCCGTTTGGCTCATTTTCTACTTCATTCCCGTGGGGCTTTGGTTCTCGGCTTTGGTGTCGGGCGTGCGGGTCAGTCTGTTGCAGCTCATTCTGATGCGTTGGCGCAAGGTGCCGCCTTCGACCATCGTTTCGTCGATGATCGAGAGCACGAAAGCCGGTTTGAGCCTCGATCCCAATGAGCTGGAGGCGCATTATCTGGCCGGCGGCAACGTGACCAACGTGGTGCATGCCCTCGTTTCGGCGCAGAAAGCCAATATTTTGCTCGACTTCAAGATGGCTACGGCCATCGATCTGGCCGGCCGCGATGTTTTCGAAGCCGTGCAGATGTCGGTCAACCCCAAGGTCATCAACACACCGCCTGTGGCGGCCGTGGCCAAGGACGGCATCCAGTTGATCGCCAAAGCCCGTGTCACGGTGCGTGCCAACATCAAGCAATTGGTGGGCGGTGCCGGCGAGGAGACGGTGCTGGCGCGTGTCGGCGAGGGAATCGTCTCGTCGATCGGCTCGGCCGATTCGCACAAGATCGTGCTGGAGAATCCCGATTCGATTTCGCGCGTGGTACTTGAAAAGGGACTCGACGCAGGTACGGCGTTCGAGATCCTCTCGATCGATATCGCCGATATCGATGTCGGCAAGAACATCGGCGCCCAACTTCAGATGGATCAGGCCGAGGCCGACAAGAATATCGCCCAAGCCAAGGCCGAGGAACGGCGTGCTATGGCCGTGGCCCTGGAGCAGGAGAACCGGGCCAAGGCGCAAGATGCCCGTGCCAAGGTGATCCTTGCCGAAGCCGAAGTGCCGCTGGCCATGGCCGAGGCTTTCCGCAGCGGAAACCTGGGCATCATGGACTATTATAAGATGAAGAACATCATGGCCGATACGACGATGCGCGAGAGCATCGCCCGGCCCGAGAAAAAATAATCTTTTAGTTCGTATCGTGCGGTCGGCTCTGCATTCGTGCAGGGCCGACCGCTTTTTTTTGGTCGTAATGGTTGGATTGCGGCCTTTCTGTACCTCGATTTCTTTCGACTTGTCGATCCTCCAAAAAGTTTTATTTTTGCAATATAAAGTCAACCAATATTATTTCGTGTTTATGATTTCGACATCAGTTTTCGTTTCGGGGCGTGTTTCAGAGAATGTTTCGGAGCGTGTTTCGGATTCCGTTTCAGGTTTTGTTTCCGGATGTGTTTCTCGGTTGTTTTTTCGTTGTTCGTTCGGGCCTCGTTGTTTCGTCGTTTTCTTGTCCTTGGGTTCTTTACTTTTCATGGGTTGCAGCAAGACGTCGGACCGGGGCGATGCCGCAGGGTCTTCATCTTCCGGTTTTCCGATCCGGGTCATGCCTTCGCTAACACGGGTCACCGCGTTGGATTTCGAGCCGGGCGATTGCATAGGTCTGAGCGTGGAGCGTGCTTCGGGTTTCCATGCCCATAACGAGTTGCTGACCTACGACGGCAGCGCTTTCGCCGGGACGCTGGAGTGGTACTCTTCCGACGATGCGGCTACGCTGCGGGCTTATTATCCCTATACAGCTTCCGGTTTTCCGCAGAGATTCCATGCACTCGCAGATCAGCGGGCCGGATATGCCTCCTGCGATCTGTTGGGTGCCGTGCGCGAGGAGGTGGTGCCCGGTGCGGACGCCGTTGCGATGACCTTCCGGCACCTGATGGCCCGGCTGCACATCTTCGTCGACGGATCCGGACAACACGAAGTGCGCAGCGTGATCCTGTGCGGTCTGGTCTGCCAAGCGGACATCGATGCCCGCACGCTGGAAGCGACGGCCGTGCCGGATGCGCCGGCCGAAGAGGTTCAAGCCTATGCAACGGACCCCGGAATCCGCTACGCTGCGATCCTCGTGCCCCAGCAGGCCGATCTGCAAGTGCGCGTGATGCTGGACGAGGCGACGCTCTGCGAGAAGACCTTTCCGCAGGTGCTGCTGCTGGGCGGCCACCGCTACGATCTGACCATCGAAGTTCAGGAGCAAGGCGTGAGCATGCGGCTGAGCGGACAGATCGCAGACTGGACGGACGGCGGGACGCTGGAACCGGAAACACCTTCCCTGCCCGACGGCACACTCCTGTATGCCGGAGAACGCTACCGCACCGTAGAAGTGAACGGAACGCTCTGGATGGCCGAGAACCTACGCTACAAACCCCAGGATCGGGAATATGGCCGGGGATACTGGTATCCTCAAGACAATGAAGAAAACGCAACACGGCAAGGCGTGCTCTACAACTATGACACGGCGCTGGGAAACGACGCGCAGACCGCGACAGAACGACAGACCCGCGTACGCGGCATCTGCCCGCCGGACTGGCACATACCGGATCACACGGAACTGGAAGCCCTGGCCCGCGAGAACCTGGGAAGCGAGTTTTTCTGCTGTGCCGGATACTGGATAACAGGAGGCCTGGAGGAGAAGTTCGCATCCCAGAACCGAGGACTGCTCATGAGCAAATCCTGCACCGAAGAAGCCAAGATGAAGTGCCTATTCTACTCGCAACCAACATACAATGCCAACATTACCGAAATACCTCAAGAATATGGAGTATCGATCAGATGCGTCAAAAACTAAAAAA
>JAIECN010000007.1:0-2428 GCA_029068505.1 Alistipes sp. | reverse complement strand
AAGGCTGGCAAATCGTTGGGACGTCCGGTTATCGGACTTTCACGCAACGCACCTGCATGCCATTGGCCCGTCCCATCGGGCGACCGTTGCGAACGTTGCTTTGCTCTACTTCGTCGACCTTGAGCCAGAAGCAGAAAACGGAAGCCTGCATTCCGGCCGCATCGGACGTCCAATAATAGCCGACCCAAGGCTGCATTTCGGTAGCCCGCGTCAGCAATGACTCGTCGAAATAATTTTGTACCGACGCATTGTACCAGCTGCGACGTCCGGCTGCCATGAAAAGTCCTTCGGCCTTATTGTTGTCGGTCAGCGTCCAGCCGAATTTTCCGGCATAATCGGCTGCATCCGGAGCATTCAGATTTTCTTTGATCGCAAGATTGTCGAATGCTGCGGCGGGCGCTACCTGCCAACCATAGGGACAGGGATCGTTGTCGCTTGTCCAATTTGTGCCGGAAACGGCGTTTTGCAACCAATCGGCATCCTTTTCGCTCCCTGTGATGAATGTCGTCGGGTTCTTCGTCGCATATTCTTTCGTGCCGGTCTCTGTGTCCGAAGCAGCAACTTGCATATAGACGAACGAATCGCTGCTATTGTACATCGAAGCCGAAGTACCTGCCGCCGCATTGTATGTGGCCGGGCCAATGAACGGATCCTTGCGCCCCCATTGGTAGAAAAGGCCATAGGAAGAAAGGATTTCGTTGTTGGTCGAATTGGCATTCGCACGCGCTCCGAGGTTCCGATTCATCATCGTGTGGCCGTTCAATTCGAGCGGAGCGCTTTCGGGATCGTAGTCCGACACCCAGATGTGCCAGCTCCAAAGCAGGCTGCCGTTTGCATCGTAGGCTCCGATCAATGCGTTGCCTTCCTTGATCTTGGTCGCATCGCTGCTGTCGGTGCCGATGTAAAACGATGCCTTGCCGTCGATCAGCTGAAGATGCTGTATGAGCGATGCAGCCGACTGCCAGATGATATCTACACGGGCCGTGGCCAATTCTGCAAGGCCGGCACCCTGGTGCATGGCATCGAACGTGTAGTTCGTCTCTTTGAGATTCGCCAGATAGCTGTTGGCGGGTTGGTCGCTGAAGTCGACCTTCTCGGCAAGTCCGACAAAAAGCGTAGCCGAGACGACCGAACCGCCGCCGTTGACCGAGGCGCTCAACACAATCGATCCCGAACTGTCCGTCTCGTCATCCGATCGCGCAGGAGCGGTCACGTCGATCGTCATGGCCGCACGGTCTACCTCGACTTCCCAGCCTTCGGGTGATGAAGTGACGGCAAGCGTCTGGAACTGAACGTTATGTGTCGAGAATCCGATCGTCGCATGCTGGCCCGGCACGAAATACACCGCAGAACGTTCGAACGATATGCTGCCCGTCTCTTTGTCTTTGCTGCAAGACCCGGCCAGAACCGCAGCGATAACGAACACAGCCGCAGCCGCTGCTTTTGCCAATCCTTTCATACTGTTTGTCGACTTCAAAATTATTTGCAAAGGTATCAAAAAACGGGCATAATCCTACAAAGCATTTCCGAGAAAATTACATTTGGGAATAATTCTTGCCACCGCCTGGACAACTAACGCATCAACGATACGAATAGTATGTTGGAAATGAAAAACGAGCAAGAAACATCGTCCGCGGGCGGATGCGTCTCCATCACCATTGCGGAGAAAGGACCTTATCTGGTGTACGGGCGGCCGCCTTTCTGCGAACAATTCATCATGCCGGATCCGGACAACGAAAGCTGGTATTTCCAGGAGGGCAAACACTTTTCCACCGAATCGGAACCTACGGCCTTGTGCCGCTGCGGCGCCTCGCAGCGTAAGCCTTATTGCGACGGCGCCCATGTCCATGCCCAGTGGAATTCGGAGCTTACGGCATCCGACAAGCCGCTGCAGGAGGAGGCCGAAATGATCGAGGGCGGAACCCTGCGCATGAGCGACAATCCGAAATTTTGCGTATTCGCCCGCTTTTGCCACCCCCACGGCGATGCGTGGACGCTCACCGAACGGTCGGACGATCCCGAAGCCCGTCGGCTGGCCATTCGCGAAGCCTCGATGTGCCCGAGCGGCCGGCTTACGGCATGGGACAAGCAGTCGGACAAACCTTTCGAATTCCGTTTCGAACCCAGCTTGGGCTTGATCGAAGATATCGCTGTCGGAGCGAGCGGCGGACTGTGGCTGCGGGGCGGCATCGTGCTGCGTTGCGCCGACGGACGCACCTATGAGACCCGCAATCGGGTTGTGTTGTGTCGTTGCGGTCAATCGGCCTACAAGCCCTATTGCGACGGTACGCATGCGTCTCTTCAATGGCGAGACGATTTGCCTGGTCAACCATTTGGCGAGACTTTGCCGGAGGAAGTTTATTGATCTTGCTTGGCCGCGATGCAGGAGTCAGGGGTGTTGTCGTGAATATCTAAGCCTCGTTTTTGA